>UQUD01000096.1 GCA_900544225.1 uncultured Collinsella sp. | reverse complement strand
CGCCTGCGCTGCCTGCGCGCTCGGTCTGCGCCCGCTGGCGCTCGTAGTTCTGCTCACGGCGACGCTCGGCGTCCTCACGCTTGGCAACATCGCGAAACACACGGCCCGAGCTCGAACGCACCGTCTCCAGATCCAAACCCAAAAGGTCCGCAATCTGGATAAAGTACGTATCGATCATGTAGCTATCGCGCAGCGGATAGATGAGCGTCAGCGCATCCTCGAGCGCCTTGGCACGACCGCCCGGCGTGGTAATGTCACTCGACTCCTGCAGTGAGCGGTACACAAAGTCCATGAGGGGCTCGGCGGCGTCGATACGCGCCTGCAGTGCTTCGCCGCCGTGCGCCGTGATGAACTCCATGGGGTCGTTGCCGTCGGGAAGCACCACGCAGCGCAGGTCCATCGAATCCTGCTCGATAAACTGAATCGCGCGGCGCGCGGCCTTTTGACCGGCGGCGTCGCCATCGAACATATATACAATGCGCTTGGCAAAACGGGTGAGCGTCTTTACATGATGTTCCGTCAGCGCCGTACCCAGCGTGGCGACGACGTTTTTAATCCCCGCCTCCCAGCAGGCGATGCAATCGGTATATCCCTCCACCACGATGGCGGTATCATGCGCGACGATAAACTCCTTGGCCCAGTTAAAGCCATAGAGGTTTCGTTTTTTATGGAACACGCTCGTCTCGGCGGTATTGAGGTACTTAGGCTGTCCGTCGCCCATAATGCGCCCGCCAAAGGCGATGTTATGACCCTGCTCGTCAAAGATGGGAAACATCACGCGGTCGTAAAAACGGTCGGCAAGCTGCCCACGCCCACGGCTCACGGCCACGTTGGCGTCGATCATCTCCTGCGGGGTAAAGCCTGCCTGCGACAGATGCGACACCAGCGCGTTGCGACCCGGCGCAAAGCCCAGGCAGTAGCGGCGGCAGACGTCGCCGCCCATACCGCGGCTGGCGAAATACTCGCGCGGACGGCTGTCCTTACCGCGCATGAGCATGGTGTGGTAGAACTGTGCGGTCTCGGCGCACAGGTCATAGATGCGAGCGCGCTTGGTGCCGCGCTCGCGATAAGCGCCAGTATCGTGCAGCTCAATGCCGGCACGGTCGGCCAGGTAGCGAATCGACTCGGGAAAGCTCAGGTTCTCGCGCTTCATGATGTAGGTGAAGACGTCGCCGCCCTCACCACAGCCAAAGCAGTGCCACACCTGTGTGGCGGGGATAATGTGAAACGACGGGGTCTTTTCGCCATGGAAGGGGCAGCAGCCCCAAAACTCATGGCCGCGGGGCTTGAGCTCAACCGTTTCCTGCACGATGGCAACCAGATCGGACGCAGCGCGCACCTGGTCTTTCTCCTCATCGCTAATCACAGATGCTCACCCCCTGCTCACCCAAATGATGACGGATATCGTCAATATTACCCTCGACGGTCGCGATAAGCTCGTCCAGCGAATCGAACACGCGCGACGGGCGCAGCCAGCGCGTAAACGCCAGCGAAACCGAGGTGCCGTACAGGTCGCCCGCATACCCGATCAAGTTGGCCTCGAGATGCGCCGAGGCGGCATCATCGGCATACGTCGGCGGCAGGCCCACATTGACGGCGGCAGGCCACACGGTATCATCGACCAGCACCAGGCCCTCGTAGACGCCATCGGCAGGAACCTGGATGCCCTCGGGCACCTGGATGTTTGCCGTGGGGAAACCCATGTCGGAGCCCTGGTGACGACCGCCGGCAACAATACCTCGCAGCATGTACGGGCGACCGAGCAGCTCGGCGGCAAGCTCAACATGACCCCGGCGCAGCTCCTGGCGAATACGGGTGGCGCAGATTGTCTGTCCATCGACGCACAGCAGCTCGTGGCCATAGACGTCAACACCGCGCTCGGTACCCCATGCCTGCATCTCGGCAACGCCCGAGGCGCCGCCGCGACCCAACCTAAAGTCGCTACCCACGCGAATCGAGCGGATATCGACGACGCGCGACAGCAGCTTAAGAAAGCCCGCATGGTCGAGAGCCGCCACCGCAGGCGTGAAGGGAACGGCCACGACCGCATCGACCCCGGTGAGAGCCAGGGCATGCAGGCGGTCGGCCGTCGTCATCAATTTTTGAGCGGGCGAAGAGCTCACCACCACGTCCGGGTCGGGATCGAAGGTGACCACAACAGCCTTGCAGCCGTGGTTACGCGCATCGCGAACGACCGCGTCGATCAGTTCGTGATGCCCCCGATGAACGCCATCGAACACGCCGATGGCAATCGACGCGGCGCCCAGGCACGCGCAATCATCAAATGCATCGGCGGCGACGATGCGGGCCTCTTCCGACTCGCCCGCGAAAAAAATACGCGCGATCTCGTGGGAGGTCAGCATCATCGAACACCGCCGATCGCCTGCGGAAAGACATGCTCCATTACAAAGCGACCACCCTCGATGCGGGCAAGCGCCTTAAGCCCGCCATCGAGCACCAGAGCAAACGGCGCCTTCGACGCATCGAAGCCCGCAAGCGCGCGCTCAATAGGAATGCGACGTCCGCACAGCAGATCGTCGGCAAGATCGCCCGGCAAGTCGACGCGCGTGGCGCCCAGTGCCGCAATGGGATCCAGGGCAAAGCCGGCAGCGGACTCGGCAGAAAGCTCCTCGACCGCATGGCAGGCGCCGATGGAAACAACACCGGAGGCCGTACGGCGCAGCGCGGAAATATGCGCAGCACTATCGCAGGCGCGACCCAGATCGCGAGCGAGCGCGCGAATGTAGGTGCCCTTGCTTACCGAAAACGCCACGGTCCAGACGCACGTATCGCCCTCGCCGCTCACGGCGATCAGGTCGGCGGCATAGACCTCGACGGGGCGCGGGGGCAAGTCTACCGCATTGCCCTCGCGAGCACTCTTATAGGCGCGAACGCCATTGACCGAGATGGCCGAAAACGCTGGCGGCACCTGCATCTGCGGGCCAAGCATAGCGGCTAGTTGCTTACGGGCGTAAGCGAGATCGTGCAGCTCGGGGGCAACGGGCACCGTGCGAACGGCCTCGCCCTCCGCGTCATCGGTGTTGGTCTCGACGCCAAACGAAATGTCGGCGACATAACTTTTGGTATCGAGAGTTAGCATGCCCAGCAGACGGGTCGCCTGGCCCACGCCCACCACCATGACACCCGAGGCCATGGGGTCGAGCGTACCGGCATGGCCGACGCGTCGCTCATGGAGGGCGCGTCGGCACTGCGATACCACGTCGTGGGACGTACAGCCCACCGGCTTATCGACGGGGAGCAGCATATTCAATTGAGAAGGCGTACGACGAGCCATGTACCATCCAAAATGTTAGAGCTCGACGGTCACCGAAGCGGGATCCTCCCCCACCAGCTCGGCCAGCATGGGAAGTGCCACGGCGAGCGTCTCGCGAATCGTTCCGTTGTTGGAAAAGCCGGCGGCGGCATGATGCCCGCCACCGCCAAAGTTGGCAGCGATCTCGGACACATCAAGGTCACCCTTGGAGCGCAGGTTGCCGCGTACCTTGGTATCGCCCTCAATGCCCTTCAGAAACAGGCAGACCTCCACACCCATAACCGAACGCACCACATCGACCAGGCCGTCGCACTCATCCGAAGTGACGCCGCAGGCCTCGAGGTCGCTCTGGTACGCATAACTATATGCCACGCGACCGTGCGCCACTGTTTTGATGCGGCCCATAACGATGGACTTAAGATGCAAGAACTCTACACGCATGCTCTGGTAGACCTCGAGCGCAACACGCGCGGGATCGGCACCGTGCGCGACCAGGCGCGAGGCGGCATGGAACGCAGCGGCATCGGCGTTTTGGTACTGAAAACGACCGGTATCGGTCACCAGGCCGCACAGCAGGCAGGTCGCGACACCATCGCGAGCCACAATGCCGCAATTGTCCAAAAAACGGTCGATGATCATGGCGCAGGCTGCAGCGCCGACGCACCTCAGGCTCAGCTCGGCAAATTCCTCACGCGCCGGATGATGATCGAAGCACACCACATGCGACGAGCGGCGGAGTACCTCGGCTGAGTTGTTCAGACGCTCGACGACCGGCACGTCCACTGAGATGAACAGGTCCGGATTGCCGGTATACGCAGATGCCGGCACCAGACGGTCGGCACCCTCCATAAAGCGGTAGATGCGCGGAACCGGGTCATCGTCTGCCAGCAGCAGGGCAATGTCCTTGTTGGGGAAAAACTTCATAAGCGATAAGCCCAGACCCAGCACGGAGCCCAGGGCGTCACCATCGGGAGACGTATGTCCCGAAATCGCAATGGAGGACGCACCCTCGATGAGCTCGAGGATGCGTCGCTGAATATCTGCAGACTCGCACGATGCGAGGTCGGCGGAATTACTCATCTAAAGCTGCCTCCTGGGCGGCGTCCGCTATGGGATAGCCGTCCTCGTCCTTTTCGATCGCAAGCGTGGCGGGAACGTTTTCCAGCGCGCGCGTGATGCGTTCGGCCTCATCGGTCGAGCGATCGATGCGAAAATCGAGCTCGGGCGTGACGCGCCAATCGAGCGAGCGAGCCAACAGGCTACGAATGCGGCCCTTGGCGCTGGCGAGCGCCTCCATGACCTCCTCGTAGCGGCTCGCGTCGCACGACACGTACACGCGCGCGAACGAACGGTCCACCGCGACCTCGACCGCGGTCAGGGTGACCAGGTCGAGACGCGGATCGGAAACCTCAAAGAGCAGGATATAACCGAGCTTCTCGCGAAGCTGCTCGCCTAAACGGCGGGTTGCCTGCGTTTGCTTCATAGCGCTACCCCCTACTCGGTACGGGCAACCTGGTCGATGCGGTAGCCCTCAATGGTGTCGCCAGGCTTGATGTCCTGGAAGTTCTCCAGGCCAATACCGCCCTCGGAGCCGCTCTTGAGGCTCTTGGCCTCATCCTTGTAGTGGCGCATCGAGGCGATCTTGCCGTTGAAGACCACGATGCCGTCGCGCACCAGGCGCACGGAATCGGTCGCGGCGATCTCGCCCTCTTCGACGCGGACACCGGCGGCGATGCCGACTTTGGGCACCTTGAAGGTGTCCAGGACGGTCGCAGTACCCGTGGAGACCTCAACCTCGGTGGGCTTGAGCATGCCGATGCGGGCAGCGTCGAGTTCCTCGAGGCACTTGTAGATGACGTCGTAGCAACGAATCTCGACGCCCTCGCGCTCGGCAGCGGAGCGCGCCTTGCCGTCGGGACGCACGCCAAAGCCGATGATGATGGCGTTGGAGGCGTCGGCCAGGACGACGTCGGTCTCGTTGATGGCACCGACGGCGGAGTGGATCGTGTTGATGCGGACCTCGGACTGATCCATCTTGTCGAGCGAGTCCTGAAGGGCCTCAATGGAGCCCTGGACGTCGGCCTTAATGATCAGGTTGAGCTCCTTGACCTCGGCGTCGGCGATGGTCTCGAAGAGGTTCTCGAGCGTGACGTGCTTCACGCGGCTCTGCTCCTCGATACGGGCCTTGAGCGAACGCTCATCGGCCAGGGCGCGAGCCTCGCGCTCGTCCTCGAACACGCGGAACTCGTCACCGGCGTTGGGCACGGACTGCAGGCCCAAGATCTCAACGGCGTCGGAGGGGCCGGCCTCGGTGACGGCGTTGCCCTTGGGATCGAGCATGGCGCGGACGCGGCCGTAGGTAAGACCGGCGACCAGCGTATCGCCCACGTGCAGAGTACCGCGGGTCACGAGAACCGTGGCAACCGAGCCGCGGCCCTTGTCGAGCTTGGCCTCGAGAACGTTGCCGGAGGCAAAGGTGTCGGGGTTGGCCTTGAGCTCGAGCACGTCGGCCTGGAGCAGCACGGTCTCGAGCAGGTCGTCGATACCGATCTTCTGCTTGGCCGAGATGTTGACGAACATGTTCTGTCCGCCCCACTCCTCGGGAATGATGCCGTACTCGGTGAGCTCCTGGCGCACGCGGTCGGGGTTGGCGCCCGGCTTATCGATCTTGTTGACGGCGACGACGATGGGTACGCCGGCGGCCTTGGCGTGGTTGATCGACTCGATGGTCTGAGGCATGACGCCGTCGTCGGCAGCCACGATCAGGATGACGATGTCGGTCACCTTGGCGCCGCGGGCACGCATAGCCGTAAAGGTCGCGTGACCAGGGGTATCGATGAAGGTGATCTTGCGGTCGTTGATCATGACCTGCGAAGCGCCGATGGCCTGGGTAATGCCGCCCGCCTCGCCGGCAGCGACACCGGTGTGACGGATGGCGTCGAGCAGGCTCGTCTTGCCGTGGTCGACGTGACCCATGACGGTGACGACCGGGGCGCGGGGCTTAAGGTCGGCGGGATCGTCGTAGAACGAGAAGGTGTTCTCCTCCTCGGGGGTGATGATCTTGATCTGACGGCCCAGGTCGTCGGCAACGAGCTCGACGAGGTCGTCGGACATGGACTGCGTCATCGTGAGCGGCGTGCCCAGCAGGAACAGGCGCTTGATGATGTCGTTGGCCGGAACGTCGAGCGCCTCGGCGAGCTCCTGGACGGTAACGCCCTGGGAGACCTTGATGGCGTCGAGCTCCTCGGGGTTCACGCCCTGGGCCAGCGCCTCCTCAATCTTGCGCTCCTCCTGAGCCTTAGCAGCCTCGCGCTCGCGCTTCTCCTTGCGCTTCTTGCGGCGACCGGTGGACTCGCGAGAGGCCTCCTCGACGGCGGCGCGGGCCTCCTCGAGTACCTTCTCGCGACTGTACTCCTCGGCCTCACGCGCCATGCGGCTGTAGTGGTCCTCATCGTTGCCGTGACCGCCCTTGCGCTTCTTGCCCTTGCCCTGCTTATCGGGGTTGGGGAAGTCCATGCCGGCAGCGACGTTGTTGCTGGCGTTGGTGCGATGGCTGTGCGGACGGCTCTCGGAGGCGTTGCGCTCGGAGTTGTTGTCGGAGGCGTTGCGATCGTTACGACGGCCACCGCGACGTTCGTTGTTGCCGCTGCGACGGTTGCCGCGCTCGGCGGCGCGCTCTGCCTTGGCCTTCTCCTCGGCGTCCTTCTTCTCCTTGAGCACGGTCTCCTGTGCGGCGATCTGGTCGAGCAGCGAGCGGAAGCGCGAACCGGAGTCGGAAGCGGGGACGGCGCGGCGCTGGGCCTCGAGATCGGA
>UQUD01000095.1 GCA_900544225.1 uncultured Collinsella sp. | reverse complement strand
TCAAAGCCCGCTCGCGTATCGAACGCCCCCGCAAAGGTGAGCGCGGCGACCTCGCCCAGCGAGAATCCCGCACAGGCGGCAGGCACCACGCCGCGCTCGCGCAGGGCGACGGCGACAGCCAAGTCGTGCACGAACACGCAAGGCTGCGTGTTCTCAGTCTGCGAGAGCTCCTCTTTCGAGGCGCTCCGGCACTGCTCGCTGGTCCCCGGGCGCGCCTCGTCAGCAATGGCGAACACCTCGGCAGCCGCCAGCGATGCTTCGATGAGATCGACGCCCATCGCGGGATGCTGGGCACCCTGACCGGCAAACAGAAACGCTACGCCACCCATGCACACGCACCCTTCAGGACATGCTCGGCGCCAACGACCAGATCGTCGACGATTTCGCGTGCGCTCTGGCGTTTGTTGACCATGCCAGCAATCTGTCCGCACAAATACGAACCCTCTTCGTAATTACCGTCCTTTGCGGCCTTACGAAGCGCGCCCGCGCCCATGGCCCCGAGCTCCTCGGGGCTTGCGCCCGCCGCCTCGTTCTTGGCATACGCGTTGGTGAAGGGGCTCTTGAGGGCGCGAACCGGATGTCCCGTCGAGCGACCGGTCGCACGCGTCGACGTGTCGCCTGCCTTGAGCACCAGCTCTTTGTACTGTTCGGATACGGTGCACTCGTTTGCGACCAGAAAGCGTGTTCCCACCTGGACGCCGGCAGCGCCGAGCATAAAGGCGGCCGCCACACCGCGGCCATCGGCGATGCCGCCAGCCGCAACCACGGGAATATCGACCGCATCGACAACCTGCGGGACAAGTGCCATCGTCGAGGTCTCGCCAATATGGCCGCCCGATTCGGTGCCCTCGGCAACAACCGCCGTAGCTCCACGACGCGCCACGAGGCGCGCCAGCGCCACCGAAGCCACGACGGGAATAACCTTGATGCCTGCATCGCCCCAGGCCTTCATGTACTTGGTGGGATTGCCGGCACCGGTCACCACTACGGGCACCTGCTCATCAATCACCACTTGTGCGACCTCGTCGACAAACGGGCTCATGAGCATAACGTTGACGCCAAAGGGCTTATCCGTCTTGGCGCGCAGCTCGTGAATCTGATCGCGCAGCCAGTTTGCGTCGGCATTCATGGCCGCGATAATGCCTAAGCCGCCTGCCTCGGACACAGCAGATGCCAACGAGGCGTCGGCTATCCAGGCCATGCCACCCTGGAACACGGGCTTTTCGATGCCGAGCAAATCGCAGAGAGGAGACTTGAGCATCACTACTTCTCCAATGCCGCCTCGACCGTATCGACGAACTCGCCGACCGTCTTGGGGTTCTCCTCGGTATCGAGCTCAATGCCAAACTCGTCCTCGACGGCAACGAGGATCTCGACGGTACCCAGGCTGTCGAGGCCAATCTCCTCGAGCGTGGACTCGGGCTTCATCTCGACATCGTCAAGGCCGGCGGTCTCGCGGATAACGTCGCAAACGCGCTCGAAGGTCTTCTGATCTGCCATGGTAGTTCTCCTTTGTTTGTGCCCCCAGGGGCGTTTTCATTTCCTATGTGCAACTACTTCCAGCGAAGTAGATAGCCACCTACATCCAAGCCGGCGCCAAATCCGACCAGGGCGATGGTGTCGCCCGCGTGCAGCGCGCCGGTATTTGCCAGCCGATCGAGAGCAAACGGAATACAGGCGCTCGAGATGTTGCCGGTCTCGCGCAACGTGCGAACCACGCGCTCGTCCGGCACACCCAGGCGCTTGACCGCCTGGCTCAGGATTCGTTCGTTAGCCTGATGGAATACAAAATGATCGATATCTTCGACCGAAATGCCCGCATCGATCGCAAGCTTATGGACCGTGTTGCAGATGGCGTTGACGCCGAACTTGAACACGCGGCGGCCATTCATGGACAGCACGCTCGCGCTATCTGCGGAAGCCTTAAACGGCGAGGTACCGACCAGACCGGGAACGCGCAACGTCTCGACTTCGGGCGCCGTCGAAAGCTCAACGGCAAGGGGGTTGTCACCCCCAGCTTCAATCACTGCGGCGCCTGCCCCATCGCCAAATAGCACGCAGGTGGCACGGTCGGTCCAGTCGAGCGCGCGCGTCATCTGCTCGGCAGCAACGACCAGCACGTGCTTGGCGCGACTGCGGGCGATATAGCCCTCGGCGACATCGAGCGCAAATACGAATCCGGCACAAGCCGCCGAAACGTCGAAGGCAGGACATGTGGCACCCAGGCGCTCAGCAACGGCGCACGCCTCAGCGGGAACGAGATGATCGCCCGTCGTCGTCGAGCAGACGATCAGATCCAGCTGACTCGCATCGATTCCGGACGTCTGGAGCGCTTGCTCGCTCGCTGCCACGGCAAGGTCGTCAAGTGACTCGGTGGTGCAGACGTGGCGGCTCTTGATACCGGTTCGGGTAAAAATCCACTCATCCGAGGTATCGAGGAACTCGGACAGCTCGTCGTTGGAAACGCTGCGCTCGGGAAGTGCCGAGCCCGTTCCCAGTATCGTGAAACCCATCACTAACCTCCTTTGAGTTGTTGACGTGTTTACATCGACCAAGAGAGAATAGCGCATTCTTCGCTTTGTTGACGTGTTAACATTAAATTGTCCGAATGCGACAAAGGCTTCACATTGTGTCTATCTCTCGACACCATTGCGTCATTCACTTATTCATTAAGGAGGTAGCAGCCGCTATGGATGCCCAATTTACGATAGTCGACGTAACCGGATCGACCAACGATGACCTGCTCGAGGCAGGAAAACAGGGTGCGCCGCACGGCACGGGACTTGCCGCCCGCGCGCAAACGGCAGGACGTGGCCGACGCGGCCACAAGTGGGATTCAACCGCCGGCAACCTGTTGCTCTCGATTGTCCTACGTCCACATGTTGATCCCGCCAAGTACTCTGGTCTTGCCGCCGTCAGCGGCCTAGCGGTGCTCGAGGCGCTCGAGGCGCAAGGTCTAGCTAACGAGATCGGCCTCAAATGGCCCAACGACCTCGTCGCGCGAGGGCGCAAACTCGGCGGCATTCTGGTCGAAGCCGCACGCGATAACGAAGGCAAACCTTTCGCCGTCTGCGGCATTGGCGTCAATGTGAACTATGTGCCTTCGGAGGTTTCCGATAGCGGTCTGGCGGCAATTGGCCTCTCAGACCTCAACGAGAGCGTTCCCGCCGTCGACATGCTCCTCGATGAGGTCTATCACGCAGTTATAGACGCTGTAGATACCTGGGCAGAGCGCCTCAACGCCAAGGAAGAAGACGCCGGTCCGCTCGCGCCCGTCCACGACGAATATATCGCTCACCTCAATTGGATCGGGAAGCACGTTATCGCCCGCTCCCCCGCTGGAGACGAGCTGGCACGAGGCATATTTAGAACGGTCGACGATTGCGGCCGCGCAAGCATTGAGACCGAGAGCGGCTTGTGCGTCTTCCACTTCGAAGAAGCATCCTTGCGCCCCCTGAGCGAATAGGGCGCCGCAGCCGTCGGCTCGGCAGACGAATTCGCTATCCCAAAATCTAAACTCAAAACAAAAGGGCCCCGCTACCGTAACGGCAGCGGGGCCCTTTAAGCTATGAGGATATCGCTTAGAGCTTGATGTCGATGTCGACGCCAGCGGGGAGGTCGAGACGCATAAGCGAATCAACAGTGCCCGAGGTGGGGTCGAGGATGTCGATGAGGCGCTTGTGGGTGCGCATCTCGAACTGCTCACGGGAGTCCTTGTTCACGTGCGGCGAGCGGATAACCGTGTACAGGTTGCGCTCGGTGGGCAGGGGGACAGGACCGGAAACGCGAGCGCCGGTCTTCTGAGCGGTCTCGACGATGAGCTTCGCGGACTGATCGACGACCTCGTGATCATAGCCCTTGAGGCGAATGCGGATCTTCTGGGTAGCCAACTTAAACCTCCAAAGAGTGCGAGAGATGTTCTCGCAGGATTACGTAACAGGGAGCTCGAACTTAGGCGTTCTTGCTCATGACCTCGTCCACGATGGACTTGGGCGCAGGCTCATAAGAGTCGAACTGCATCGTGTAGGATGCACGGCCCTGGGTCTGGGAGCGAAGGTCGGTAGCGTAACCGAACATCTCGCCCAGCGGCACCTTGGCACGGATGAGCTTACTGTTCTTGCGATCCTCCATGCCCTCGATCTTGCCGCGGCGACCGGAGAGGTTGCCCATAACGTCGCCCATGTACTGCTCGGGGGTCTCGACCTCGACAGCCATGATCGGCTCGAGCAGCTGCGGGTCGGACTTCTTGAGGGCGTCCTTGATAGCCATGGAACCGGCGATCTTGAAGGCGGCCTCGGAGGAGTCGACCTCGTGGTAAGAACCGTCGAACAGGGTGACCTTAACGTCGAGGACCGGGAAGCCGGCGATAACACCGGTGTTCAGGGCCTCCTGGATGCCCTTGTCGATGGACGGGATGTACTCCTTGGGCACGACGCCGCCGACGATAGCGTTGACGAACTCGTAGCCGAAGCCCTCCTCCATCTTCTCGAGCTTGATGACGGCATGGCCGTACTGACCGCGACCGCCGGACTGACGGACGAACTTGCCCTCAGCCTTCTCGACGTCGTGACCAGCGGTCTCGCGGTAGGCAACCTGGGGCTTACCAACGTTAGCGTCAACCTTGAACTCACGGAGCAGACGGTCGACGATGATCTCGAGGTGCAGCTCGCCCATGCCGGCGATGATGGTCTGGCCGGTCTCGTGGTTGGTAGACACCTGGAAGGTCGGGTCCTCCTCGGCGAGCTTGGTCAGAGCCAGGGACATCTTGTCCTGCTCGGCCTTGGTCTTGGGCTCGATGGCAACGTCGATAACGGGCTTAGCGAACTCGATCTTCTCGAGGACGATCTCCTTGCCCTCGGCGCACAGGGTGTCGCCGGTGGTGGAGTTCTTGAAGCCGACGCAAGCGACGATGTCGCCGGCGGCAGCGTCGTCACGGTCGATACGCTCGGCGGCGTTCATCTCGAGGATGCGGCCGAGGCGCTCGCGCTGACCGTTGGAAGCGTTGACAACGTAGGAGCCGGACTCGGCGCGGCCGGAGTAAACGCGGACGTAGGTGAGCTTACCGACGAACGGGTCGGTCATGATCTTGAAGACCAGGCCGGAGAAGGGCTCGTCGAAGGAAGGATGACGCTGGATCTCCTCGCCGGTGTCCGGATCGGTACCGGTGACGGCCTCAACGTCGAGCGGGCTGGGCAGGTAGTCGACGACAGCGTCGAGCAGCTCCTGAACGCCCTTGTTCTTGTAGGCGGAGCCCACGAAGACGAGGTTGAGCTCGTTGGCCAGAACGCCCTTGCGCAGAGCGGCCTTAAGCTCCTCGACGGTGAAGTCCTCCTCCATGAGGATCTTCTCCATGAGCTCGTCGTCAAAGCTGGCAGCAGCGTCAAGGAGCTCCTCGCGCTTGGTGGCAGCGATGTCGGCGAACTCAGCCGGGATCTCGTCCATCGGCTCGGGGTAGGTCATACCCTTCTCGTCGGCCTTGAAGTCCCATGCAGTCATGGTGACCAGGTCGATGACGCCCCAGAAGTTGTCCTCGGCGCCCATCGGGACCTGAGCGGCCACGGCGTTAGCGTCGAGACGATCCTTCATGGTCTCGATAGCGTTGAAGAAGTCAGCGCCCACGCGGTCATACTTATTGATGAAGGCGATGCGGGGGACGTTGAAGGTAGAAGCCTGACGCCAAACGGTCTCAGACTGGGGCTGAACGCCGGCAACGGCGTCGAAGACGGCGACAGCGCCATCGAGGACGCGCAGGCAGCGCTCGACCTCGGCGGTGAAGTCAACGTGGCCCGGGGTGTCGATGATCTGGATGCGGTAGTCCTTACCGTCCTTGTTCCAGAAGCACGTGGTAGCAGCGGAGGTAATGGTTACGCCGCGCTCCTGCTCCTGAACCATCCAGTCCATGGTGGCAGCGCCCTCATGGACCTCACCGATCTTGTGGGTCTTACCGGTGTAGTAAAGAATACGCTCGGTCGTGGTGGTCTTACCGGCATCGATGTGGGCCATGATGCCGATGTTACGGGTATCGGAAAGCTTGTACTTAGGCTTAGCCATGTTAGTTCCTTACCTTAACTTACCAACGATAGTGAGAGAACGCGCGGTTGGCCTCGGCCATCTTGAAGACGTCCTCACGCTTCTTGACGGAAGCGCCCAGGCCGTTGGAAGCGTCGAGAATCTCGTTGGCGAGACGCTCGGCCATGGTCTTCTCCTTGCGAGCGCGGGAGAAGTTGACGATCCAGCGGATACCCAGAGCGGTGGAACGACGGGAGTTGACCTCCATCGGGACCTGATAGGTAGCGCCACCGACACGCTTGGGCTTAACCTCGAGCGTGGGCTTGACGTTGTCCATAGCCTTCTTGAAGGTAGCGAGAGCGTCGCCACCCTCGGACTTCTCGGCAACGATCTCGAAAGCGGTGTAAACGATGCGCTCAGCGGTGGCCTTCTTGCCGTCAAGAAGGACCTTGTTGATGAGCTGAGTCACCAGGCGGTTGTTGTAAACGGCGTCAGGCTGAACCTCACGACGATTAGCTGCTGCACGACGCGGCATGTGAAATCTCCTTAAGTGTCTA
Source organism: uncultured Collinsella sp. (assembly GCA_900544225.1). GTDB lineage: Bacteria > Actinomycetota > Coriobacteriia > Coriobacteriales > Coriobacteriaceae > Collinsella. Next base: position 702 of record UQUD01000095.1, on the reverse strand, counting down.
CCGTGCGGCGCTTAGGCGGCACACGGCGAAAGTATCAAAACGTTATCTGGCTTATTTAGCCTTGGGGCGCTTAGCACCGTACTTGGAACGGGCCTGCATACGGTTCTGGACCGGAGCAGCGTCGTAGGCGCCACGGATGACGTGATAACGGACACCAGGGAGGTCACGGACACGACCGCCGCGGACGAGCACGATGGAGTGCTCCTGCAGGTTGTGGCCCTCACCCGGGATGTAAGCAGTAACTTCGATGCCGTTGACAAGGCGAACACGGGCAACCTTACGAAGAGCCGAGTTCGGCTTCTTAGGGCTCGTGGTGAAGACGCGGGTGCACACGCCGCGCTTCTGGGAGTTGTGCTGCAGAGCAGCGTTCTTGGACTTCTTGGGCACGGAACGACGGCCCTGGCGAACCAGCTGGTTAATAGTAGGCAAAGCGTACTCCTTCTCGAATGATTCCAGCTTTCTGTAAAGTGCAACGGCTTGAATCGAGGGGTCAGCATCCCCCTACGAAACACGCAGTTCGATAGGATACGTGCCGTTAGCTGTGTCGTCAACAGACCACGCCGCCGGGCGTATCCCAAAATTGGCACATTTCCGCAAAGCCTACACAAAAGGAATCCCCTTCTGTGCGCGGGGGCGGATTCCCGGTCCGGGCGGCCCGCCGTTCAAGTTTGCTGCTCTACAGTCCTGCGCAAGACGGAAAGC
>UQUD01000094.1 GCA_900544225.1 uncultured Collinsella sp. | reverse complement strand
GGTCGGCCGCGCCATTGCGACGCGCACGGCGGCGTTCCTCAGCGTCGCCCGCGTCGGCGGCGGCGCGATGAGCCTTGTTGACGTTAAAGACCTCGTCGTGCTTGCGCCACGGACCGACGGACTCGCCAAAGCTCATCTTAAGGCCGGCGATAAAGCCGCCGAGCCAGCCGATCGGCGCAAACTGCACCAGCGGGAACAGTGAGAACACCCAGGTCAGCAGGACGACTGCCGCCGCGCCTGCAAAGTTGGCAATCCAGTAGTCGCGCTTGGTGATCACGCGCTTTTCGCAGGCCCACTGGCCGCACAAAAAGCCAATGTAGATCGCAAAGAGAAAGAGCACCAGCGCTAGTACCACGAACGTCCAGCTCATGGGCGCTACTCCCCGTGATGGTGGCCGCAGCAGCACTCATGGCCGTCGTCATGGCCGTGACCGCCGCAGCACTCGTGGTCCTCGCCGTGATGGTGACCGCAACCGCACTCGTGGTCGTCGCCGTGCTCGCCGCAACCGCAGCCTTCCTCGTGAGCACCGTGCTCTTCGGGACGATACTGCGACCAGTCCAGACCGGCGGCGATGGCGTCGGCCTCCTCCTTGTAGAGGACCGTGATGGCCTGGGTGCCCAGCTTGGCACCACCGATGGCGTCGAGCATGTCGTAGAGCGTAAAGGCCACGTCGGCGCCGGGCAGCGCAAGCTCGCGGTCGTCGGCATAGGCGAGCGCCAAGCGCAGGTCCTTGATGAAGTGCTCGACCATAAAGCCGGGCTTGTAGTCGCCGTCGAGCGCCTTGGTAGCCAGGCTCTCCATGGCGCCGGACTTGCCGGTACCGCCCAGGATCATCTGGCGGGTCTTCTCCAGATCAAGGCCGCTCAGCTCGGCAAATGCCATGGCGTCTGCCATGCCGACCATGCAGGCGCCCAGCGACACCTGGTTGGCGAGCTTGGCAGCCTGGCCCTTGCCGGCGCCGTCGAAGCAGCAGATGTTGGCCGCAAAGGTGGCAAGGATGTCGCGGACCGGCGCGATGTCGTTCTCGGTGGCGCCCACGATAGCCGTGAGCGTACCGGCGATAGCGCCCGACTCGCCGCCGGTGACGGGGCAGTCAAACGCCATGCGACCAGAAACCTGGGCGGCCTCGGCAATGTCACGGGCAAGCTCGGGCGAGCTCGTGGTGAGGTCGATCAAGACCGCGCCGGGCTTAGTGCACGCGAGCAGGCCGTCGCCCGCCAGGTAGAGTTCCTCGACCTCGGAGGGATAGCCCACCATGGTAAAGACGACATCGGCGTTCGCCGCGGCATCGGCCGGCGTATCTGCCCAGACGGCGCCGCGCTCGATAAGCGCCGCCGCCTTGGACTTGGTGCGGTTGTTGACCGTGACGGGATAGCCGGCGTCCAGAATGTGGCCGGCGATGGGGGCACCCATGATTCCGGTGCCGATGAATGCGACGGAGAGCTTGTTTGCCATGAAACCTTTCCTTTTGGGTTGGGTGTTGTTACCAGGTTGAATACTCGGTGCCAGCGTTTGGGCTGTGAGTCGAGGGCGATTACGGACGCAGCGCTTGCCTACTGACCGCGCACGCGGCGGGCGATACGGTCGGAAAGCGACGCCTTGTCGGCGCGGTTCTTACCCCAAACCGCGCCCCCCACCATGCCGGGGCCCACGTGCGAGCCGATGGTGGGACCCACGGAGCCGCGAATGATCGTGACGTCGGCGCAACCCTCCTCCTTGCGGATGGCGGCTTCGAGCCAGTCACCATCCTTTTCGGCATCGGCCGTCATGATGGCGATGGGCATGGTGCGATCGGGCACGTAGTTCTCGCGGAACGACTTGAGGATGGACTTGAGCGCCTTCTTGCGGCCGCGGTTGACGCCGATCAGCGACAGCGAGCCGGCCAGGTCGTAGGAGAGCTCGGGCTTGACGTCGAGCTTTGCCGTGAGCTGCGCCGCCGCGGGAGGAATGCGGCCGCCGGCAGCCAGTGCGTCGAAGCTCTCGAGCGTAAAGTAGCCGTGCACGTAGGTCTTTGCCTCGTTTGCCCAATCGACCAGCTGCTTGGCGGTCAGTCCCGCCGAACGCTGGCGCACGGCCTCGAGCGCCAAGAGCGCGCCAGTCGCGCAGGGCAGAGCGTTGTCGACCACGTAGAGCTCAAAATCGGGATACTCGGCACGCACGGCGTCCGCCGCCTGGCACGCGGAGTTGTAGCTCGACGACAGCGCCGAGGTAAAGCACAGGTAGACCGTGGGCGTGCCCTCTTTGGCGCACTCGGTAAAGAACTCGATATAGCGACCGAGCGACACAGCCGAGGTGGACACGCGGGCACCGGCGCGCATGCGGTCGTAAAACTCCTTGGGCGTGATGCTCGACCAGATGTCGTCTGTGCGCTCCTCGCCATCGATAATGAAGGGGAAACCCAGGATATCGACATCGAGGTTCGCGGCGACCTCGGGGCTAAAGTCGCAGCAGGTATCGACGACGATGCGGCAACGGTCCGAATGACCGGTAGATGCGGCCTTGTCCATCAAAGCGACTCCTTACGTAAAAAGGCGGCCACCCGCATGGGATGGCCGCCAACCGTTAACTCATGCAAGTTAACGTATTTTACTCGTCAAGTGTTTCGATGCGGGGCTTGATGATGCCATATCCACCATTCTTACGGTGATACACCACATTGATGAGACCGGTCGTCGCGTTCTCGAACACGTAGAAGTCGTGGCCCAGCAGATCGGTCTGCACCAGCGCCTGCTCCTCAGTCATCGGGGTGACGTCGATAACTTTCTCGCGGACGAGCAGGTCGTCCTCTTCCTCGGGCAGCAGCAGGTCGGCCAGATCCTCGACGCGCTCGACCGGCGCGACATCCGCGGCGCTGGCACCGCCCTGGCGGTTGTCCACGACCTTGGTCTTGAACTTGCGCAGCTGGCGGGTGACCTTATCGGCGGAGAGGTCGATGGCGGCGTACATATCCGCACCGTGCTCGGCAACGCGAATCACCGAACCGCGGGCACGAACCGTAACCTCGACGATTGCCGGGTTGGGGTTCGAGGGGTTCTTCTCATAGCGAAGTACAACGTCGACCGTCATGGGCTCGATATCGAAAACCTTGAGCGCCTCGCCGATCTTCTCATCCACATGCGCACGCAGAGCATCGGTTACCGTCGTCTTGCGTCCAGAAACCTTGATATCCATACGTGGCTCCAATCTGCCTCGGGGACTTACTGTACTGGCTATGTACCCATTGCCGTGCATTTAATCACGCGGATTCCTAAAGACCCGAATAACGATTGCTTGATACCGCATACCGAAGTCTCGCACTTTTCTGTGGCAAAGTGCGCTATAGGAGGGGGCCGGCGGCTTTGTATTTGGTCCTGAAAATTGGCTTTGACCTGCTAGTTTTATTGGGATGAAAAAGCCGGGCTCCCCCATCGGGGAAGCCCGGCAGTGCGTGTTGAAACCGTGAAGAGGTGTCCTTTCCAACGTATAGGAGACACCACCCCTAGCAATAACTAGCTATTGAGTTTGTTAATGTCGTCGTCGGTGATGGTGCCTTCCTGGCTGGACGATTTGTCCTCGGAGGATGCGGTCTCATTGTTGGAATCGGAGGACTCGCTGCCGGAGGACGTGGTCTCACTGGACTCAGAGTCACCCGGCTGCACGCTAGCGCCCGAAACCGTCTTAGTGGTGAGGTCGTAGGGCATCGTGCCATACCAGACAGAGTGGACCGCCTCGAGCGTACCGTCGACCGTGATGCCGTCGAGGGCATCGCTCACGGCACGGCACAGTTCGTCATTGGACGAGAGGCCCGCAACACCAAGCGTCGAGGGCGCCTCGAGCGCACCGACATAGGAGACCTCGCTCATCAGGCGTGCAAGGTAGCCGCCGGCCGTGGAGTCGCAGATCACATAGTCGACCTCGCCGGACTCGAGCGCCTCAAAGCACTCGTTGATGTTGGAGTAGGTCTTTTGGTTGGCGGTAATGTTCTGCTTAGCAAGCGCCTCCTGCGAGGCCGAGGACATCTGAACGCCCAGGGTGGACGTGTTAAGGGTATCGGTGGAAACGCTTAGCGACCCACCATCGCTAGTTTTACCGAACACGGAAGTGGCATCGTACAGGCAGGTGCCGAGCGAGCTAATGTCCCCGTCCGTGGAGTTAATCTCGCCGATAAAGATATCGGCCTTTTTGTCGCCGAGCGCGGAACCTGCCGAAGACGCATCGACAAAGGAGACCTTAAGGCCCATGCGGCTTGCGAGGGCGCGGGCGGCGTCGACCGCATATCCCGTGAGCTCGCCGTCGGCGCCCTGCATTGCCTGCGGCGCATCGGAAGTATCGAGGGCGACCGTCAGGGTTCCGGGAGTGACCAGGGCATCGTCCGACACCGCCGGCGTGACGGTCTCGTACTCGATCTGGTCGATCGTGGGAGTCGTGAACGTAGACAGCGGGTTGAACGCGCATCCGCTCAGGCCCAAAACGGCGATGACCGCTGCGGTCCCAGCACCTAACCGAGCCGCGTGCATCAAGCTGCCCCTCACCATGTCCACTACCCTGCCTTCTGTGTCGTATACAATCCGTGCCCTGCACGGAATATCGGGTTGTTCCCACCAGCTGACCTGGTATTTGACCCCACACTTGCGCACCGGGGCGTTTGCTCGGGAGGCCGCAGCCACCTTCACGACTGGCCCGCTCGCCCGCGAGGCGGTATTGCCCCAAAGAAAGTAGAACGGACGGTGCGGCTTACATCTAGGACGCGCCATGATCGCGCCGCGCGCACGCGGTCGCTTACGTGGATCCCTTTGACCGCGTCTGTCTTGGACTAGGATGGGCATTTCGTCCGTCCGCAACCACAGCCTGGCAGGAACGTAGGGCATTATAGCTAAGTTCAAGCTATAGTTTAAGGTTAGGGACGTTATTCGCATCGCGAGCACAGATTTCGCAGGTCGGGGCGGGTCATTCGTGCCCCCATGAAGCCCGGAGCTCCCCCCACGGGGAGCTCCGGGCCACCCGTCTCAGGGTGCCGTGTGCAAAAAACGGCAAATATGAGTACTGCTACCAATTTAGTAGCAGCGTATTTCCGCCCCACGAGCCCTTTTTGAGTTCCGCACAGCCCGCTTGGCGCCAAGATATTCCACATTCGTTTATTATCTCTTCGCTGAATCCAGTTTTTCGGCCCAAGTTTCTTTATTTTTGCTGTCACTAATCTAGTAACAGTACTCATATTTGCCGTTTTTTGCACATGGCATATAAACAGACCCCCTATAAAGCCATAGTTTTACGCCGGCTTGAGCCCAAAGCACGCTCGGAGCGTATTCAGCAGAGCATCTTGCCTCTTTCGACGAGCCTCTACACGATTCTGATATCGTTTACCCATACGCTGGTGGATGCGCCATGCGAGCGCTTCCATCGCTTCCATGTCACAGAGCATTTCGTTGTTGACCGTCGCGATCTCGATTCCCATAGTGATCAAGCCCGTGTTGCGTTTTTCATCATGGATACGTCCCCTCCGGGAGGAATGGCCCAGCTCACCGTTGTATTCCAGGTCAAACCGGGCTGTTTCCTGATACGCATCGCAAACTGCGTGCGACATCCCAGAGATTGCCTGCGCGCGGTCATCGAACTCGATCTTGTAGTCGGTCTTAAAAGGACCGCAGGCAAATCCGCCATAGGAAAACGGAAGCGAAAACAGAGCGAGCATGATGCACTCCATGGGCGACAGCAGGTTTTCTGACAGGTAGGGACACAGGCGCAGCAGCTGTTTGGCCGTGCTTCCTTTGCACGCCGCAAGGTAATCTACCAGGCGATCGGGTGTCAGCACGGGCTCGACCTCAAAGTAACCGACATCTGGCGGCTGGTCTTTGTCCTTTGCCAATTTGTTCACGACAGGCGATGTGTAGGGAGGTAGATACTGCCCGCGGTCACTCAGCGAAATCTTAGAGCACAGCTCCTGGGCTAGGGCAAATGCCTGGATACAGCCGACCTCGCGGGCGACGGCAACACAAAGGGCCTCGGGAGATAGACTGTATACACCCGGCTCCACTTCTAGAATCGAGCCGGCAGGCAACCCGGAACACACGGACCAGCCCACGCCAAGCATGCGGCGGCGCTGCGCCGCAGATCCCACCAGCAAGCACAAATCCTCTTGCACCTCGCCGCTTGCGGCTCCAATACGCACCAAGTCGGGAAGATAGATGTCCTCGGTCGAGGGCGACGACGTGCGCAGCGCGCGGCGCTCTTCATCGGGATCGAGGTCCCTCCAGCTGATGTAACCCATTTGTCGGCGCTCGGCGCGCATCATGCGTAGCGCCGAGGCACCCGTCAGAATTACGGAAGCCGCTAGCTGTTCGCTTGTCGGCTCGTTGCGCCGCTCAATCTTCACTGCCACAAAACCACCCCTACCAAACGCGTGCGATAGCGAGGCCATCAACGGCCGCGGCACCGGCGCGCTTGAGTTCCGCCGAAGCCGCGGCCATCGTCGCGCCCGTGGTGATAACGTCATCGATAAGCAGCAGGCGGCGGCCGTGCACGTCCTCAACCGTCTCGTACATGCCTTGGGCACGCTCGCGGCGCTCCTCACGACCGAGTTCGCGCTGGTCGCCATGCCCGTACTTGACGAGAGCATCGAGCAGGGGAACACCCGACAGCTCGCAAAATGGGCGCGCAATAGCCTCCATATGATCAAAACCACGCCGCCGAAACGCTGCCGCCGTCGCAGGCACAAACACCACCGCATCCGCGCCGGACAGCACACCTCCGTAGCGATCGGGCGCTACGACCTGGGCATGCAGGGCGGTGTCGTAGAGCAGCTCCGCCAGATACGGAGCTAGACGTCGCTCGCCCGCATCCTTGTACGCTTTAATGATGCGCGGCAGCGGATGCGCATAGACGGCGCACGCCAGACAGCGATCGAGTGCCTCCGCCATTGCCGAGGACGTGCCCTCGACCGAACACTCAGTGCACAGCAAACCCCCAAACGGGGCGCCGCATCGGGTACAGCTATGACGTGGGTCGATGAGCGTGAGCGCGGCCAGGCAGTCTTGGCAAATAAGCGCACCGGCGCGTTCGCAGCCGGCACATCGCGTGGGCGACAACGCCTCAAGCGCCTCGTACGTCGCGTGCTCGGCAAACGGTAGCAATTCGTCCGCAAACGGTAGGGCACCGGCTCCCTGCAGACGGCTCAATATGTTCAGATGGCTCTTCAAGACACAACCCTCCCTACGTTCGGTCGCGGGGAGGGTTGTTGATTCGGCGCTATGATACCCCGATGCGCTCGGGGCAAGGCGGGCTAAATCCGCTCGCGGGCGTTATTCGCCGGCGGGCGGTTGCGGTGCGGACGAAGACGGAGTCGAGCCCTCGCCGCCATCCTGGCGCGGCTTGCGGGAACGGCCACGGCGACGGCG
>UQUD01000093.1 GCA_900544225.1 uncultured Collinsella sp. | reverse complement strand
TCGTCACCGCGCTGCGCACGTCCGAGCACCTGCCGGCACGCTACCACATCGAGGCCGTCGGCTACGGCGCCGGCAAGCGCCCCTACGAGGGTTGCTCCGGCACGCTCCGTTGTCTACTCGTTGACGTGGATGCATAGCCATGGATGCCCGCAAAGAAAAAAGCCGCGCTGCCATCGTTGCAGCGTTCTCCGAGCTGCTACGCGAAGAGGATTACGGCAAGATTACCGTCGGCGACATCATCGCTCGTGCCCATGTTGGTCGGGCCACGTTCTACGGCCTCTTCAAGAGCAAAGACGACCTACTGTCCGAGCTCGTGAACGACATCTGCACCCACGCCCTCGACGACGATGGTACGCCGCTCGACGACCCACTCGTGCAAGTCGAGCATATCCTCAACAACCTCTGGGAACGCCGTCAGGGCGTTCGAGCCCTCGTAGCCGGAGCCGGCTCGCGCGTCTTCGCCGACTGTCTCCGCAAGACCATCATGTCACGAGCAGCCGAAACCGTCCCCGCCGACCCCACAGGCCCCGCCGGCACCATGGACCGCAGCTTCTTACTACACCACATAGCCTCAAGCTTCGTAGCCACCGTCCAATGGTGGGCCTGGCACAACTTCCAAGCAGACAAAGCCGACGTAGCCAAAGACTACCTCTCAGCCATAAAACCCCTCTTCGGCTAAGTAAGAAGCTCACCCCAAAGCATCGCCCCAACCCAGGGCGCCACGCATCCCAAAGTATCACTCGCGCTTCAATGCCCCCCAACAGCAACAAGCCCCTCCCATCCAAATTCAGATATATGTTGGGTTGCTTATACGAACGCAACAAAGACCCCGCAGCTGGCCGCATGGGGTAACTTCCCAGCGCATTCCGCAGGACGCAAAAAGGCTCGCCGCACGAAGTGCGCAGCGAGCCTTTTTACATGTCCGAGGACGCGCTGGGAAGTTACCCCATGCGGCCAGCGGACAACTATGTAGCCTCAGACTAAAACATGCCCAAGAAACCATGCACAAACAGCGCGGCCAGAGCGGCACCGACAAACGGGGCGATGCCAGGAACAAGCAGGCCATACTTCCAGTTGTTGTCGGCCTTGTTCTTGATCGGCAGCACCTGATAGGCCATGCGAGGACCAAGGTCACGAGCCTGGTTCATGGCGAAGCCAGTAATGCCGCCCATGCCCATGCCAACAGCCCAAACGATCAGACCGACGCAGATAGCGAGCATCAAAACGTTCTCGCCGGCACGGCTAGCAGCAGCAAGGATGGCACTGATGAACACGAAGGTGCAGATAGCCTCGCAGAAGAAGTTGCGAGCATAGTTCGTGCCCTCGGTGGTGGGGTTGGTCGAGAAGATATTGCGCTGGGCAATGGGATCGACGACACCATCGGAAGCCTTGAACTCATCGGCATACATAAGCCACGCGATCACGGCACCCGCAAAGCCGCCGAGCATATCGGCAATCATGAAGGGGATGCAGCTGCTCCACGGCACCAGGCCCACGATGCACTGGGCAAGCACCATGGCGGGGTTCATGCACACGGCGCCGCCAAAGATAAACAGGGCGACCGAGATGCCAAAAGACCAGGTGGTGATTGCAAACATGTGGCCGGAGCCCTGATACTTGGTGCCCTTAAGCACGGTATCGCAGTGCACGCCCACGCCAAAGATGATCATGAGGGCCGTTGCGCCGAATTCGCAGAGGAGTTTGGTAAGCATAAAACCTTATCTTTCTTGTCGGTTATAAACGATTCGTTTAGGCCGCGTACTAGTGCTGTGCGACGACAACGCCCAGGCCATCGGGAATGACGGCCACCTTGGCATCGGCACCCTTCATCTCAAAGGCGAGCTTGAGCGCCTCATCGAGAGTGTTGACCGGCGTCATGTGCATATCCTTGATCATCTGGTGATCGCACAGGTCGGTAACCATGATCACAGGATGATGCGCCAGGATGCGGGCAAAAATCTGGCTCGTCCACTGGTCGGGCAGGGTCTCGTCCTTAGGACGGTCGATGCAGGCGCGCTCAAACTCTGCCGGATCATTGTCGGCGATGTTGTAATAGAAGCCCTCGCCACCGTGACCGTCGGCACAACCGGCGACATCGATGATCACGCCGCCCTCGGGAAGCGTAGCCTCGGCAGAGCACATGCCCTTCACGGCCTGATAGATGTTCTGGTCGAGCGGGTAGCCGCCGTTGGTGGTAATGGCAATCTCGCACTCGACGGGCTCAACGCCGGCAAGGCTCTTCACGAACTCGCAGCCAGCCTCGTGCGCCTTGTGGATGTCGCCGGCAAAGGAGCCGATGACCTCGTGCTTGCCGTTGAGCACCACGTTGAGCACAAAGGCAAGGTGAGCCATCTCGGCAGCGGCAAACATGTCCTCGCTCACGTGGTTGTGGCACAGGTTGCCGGCACGCGAATGGGAATCGTTCACAAACTGACCGTTGTGGTTGTACATGATGGTCTTGTAGCTGGCGATACCAGGCAGGACGGACTTGCGGCTACCAGAGAAACCGGCAAAGAAGTGCGGCTCAATAAAGCCCTCGGCAAGCAGCAGATCGCAATCGGCAGCAATCTTGTTGATGATGCACTCGCCGCCAGAAGGCAGGGTGCCGATCTTTTTCATCATGCTGTCATCGGTCGCGACGTGCATAACGATTTCCTCGTTGGCAACGATCTCCTCGCCGTACTTGTTGACGAGCTCCTCGTGCGTCGACGGACGATGCATACCCGTAGCAACCAGAATACGCACGCGAGCCTCGGGCGCAGCAGAATGGATGTGATGCAGCAGAATAGGCATCGTCACACGCGAGGGAACGGGACGCGTATGATCGGAGCTAATGATGACAATATCCTTCTTGCCAGCACAAAGCTCCTCGAGCGACGACGAGCCATAAGGGTTGGCAAGCGACTCCTCTACCAGCTCTTCCTGCGATTTTGTAGTCTTAAACTCGTTTTGATGACCTTCCATCACACCCGCGAAGTTCTTATCCTCGAGCTCCAGATGCAACGTCTTGTGGTCAAACGGCAGTTCACATTCAAACAATGACGAGCGCCCTCTTCCTTTTCAACTGACACACTAGATAAACCGTTGGAAGGATACGCCGCTCACCGAAAAACACCACCGTCCACCGACTCATTAACACAACGTTCATATTTGACCCACAACAAAACGGCCGCGACCCCAAACGGGACCGTGGCCGCCTGTCAAAGACACTATAGACAGGATGACTTACGCAGCGCCGAGGCAAACATCTACCCCGATGGCATGCGCGCGTAAGTCATATTGCATAAATACGTCAATAATTTGCATATAATGACGCATGGATTTCTAGCCGTAACAGGGTAGTACCCTCCGGAGCGTGCATTTTTGCGAGTATTCAGCATCGCGGGATAAGATTTTGGTGCCAAAAGTATTTCAAAAGGTAGATAGTCCTCATGGCTCGTCCCATCTGGATGGCATGCGGCGAGAAACCAGCCATATATGAACATCGACAAAGCCCAATCGTCATGCAAAAGCATCAACAGGAGCCGCGAACGTCACCCATAGCCTTATGCACCAATCTTTGGCTGCTGAAAACTCCGTTTTTTGCACGTCGCCCCAAGCACCACCCTCACCCAGCGGCTGATCCGCCGAAGACCGGACATCGCAGGGCCCGCCATTAGTCTACTTTTAGGCACACTCCACAGGACGCAAGAAGCCCTCGCCGCACTCCACGCTATGCGCGAAGCGTGCCTTATTCCCTTCAGCTTTAATCCCTGAAGACCGAGGACGAAGGGGCCCGATGGGTTTCCCTCTGAATGCATTCCGCAGCACGAAGCCCTTTCCAAACGCGCGAAGCGCACCAATATTCCCCCAGCCAGTAATCCGCCGAAGACCGAACATCGCAGGGCCCGCCATTAGTTTACTTTTAGGCACATTCCGCAGGACGCAAGAAGCCCTCGCCGCACGAAGTGCGCAGCGAGGGCTTCTTGCATGTCCGAGGACGTGCCTAAAAGTAAACTAATGGCGGGCCCGGACGACTACAGGGCTATCGATTACCCCGTGTTCTGCAATCCTGCCGAGACGCCGGTCACAGTCGAAAGAATCAGGCTCATGTACTCGGCCTTCTTCTCCTCGGCCATCTCGTCCTGATTCATGCGCACCTCGCGAAGGGCGCGGACCTGGGCGATGGACAGAGCGTCGACGTAGGGGTTACGCACGCGAACGGCGCAGCCGAGCACGCGACGACGCTGCAGCGGCCACTCATCACCGACGATGGCAAGGACCCACTTACGGGTGAGCTGCATCTCGGTAAAGACCTTCTTGGACAGATCATCGCGGTCGCCCAGATGCAGATACATCTTGGCGATGCGCTGATCGGTCTTAGCAATCGACATCTCGATGTTGTCGATAAAGGTGCGAAAGAACGGCCACTCCTGGTAGGCAGCCTTGAGCTGATCAAGATCGCCAAGCTGCTCGCAGGCGGTGCCCAGACCGTACCAAGCGGCCAGGTTAATGCGCGCCTGGCTCCAGCTGAAGATCCACGGGATGGTACGCAGGTCATCGAGCGACTTGGCGCCCAGACCGCGCTTGGCGGGACGCGAGCCGATCGGCAGCAGACCGACCTCGGTCAGCGGCGTCACGGTCGAGAACCACGGTGTAAAGTCCTCGGTGTTCAGCAGGTCCAGATAGCGTTCGTGGCTTGCAGTGTTGAGCTTCTCGGCCATATCCCAGAACTTCTGCGTGGTCTCGGTGTTGGTCTTCTCGACACTCGGGGCCGACTGCAAAAGCGTTGCGGCGGCAACGGACTCAACATGGCGCTGAGCCAGCGTGCGGTTGCCGTAACGGGCAAAGATGACTTCGCCCTGCTCGGTAAGCTTAAAGAAGCAGTTGACCGAACCCTTGGGCTGCGCCAGCACGGCCTTGTTGGCCGGGCCGCCGCCACGGCCCACGGCACCGCCGCGACCGTGCATGAGCACCAGGTCGATATCGTTCTTCTCTGCCCACTTGGCGATGCGCTCCTGCGCGGAGTGCAGCGCGAGCATGGCCGTGGTAGGACCGGCATCCTTGGAAGAGTCGGAATAGCCCAGCATGACCTCCATGCGGCGGTTGGTCTGGGCAAGGCGCTTTTGCACCACGGGCAGCGTAAGCATCTGATCGAGCACGTCGACGCAGCCCTCGAGGTCCTCGAGCTGCTCGAACAACGGGATCACGTCGAGCTCGGGGACATCCTCCTCGTGTGCAAAGGACAGGTGCGCCAGCTCAAAGACGTCGGCCACATGCTGAGCGCTCTTGGTAAACGAGATGATGTAGCGGTGCGCCATCTTCTTGCCGTAGCGCTTTTGGATGGAGCCGATAGCGCGGAAGGTATCGATGACCTCGCGCGTCATGGGCTGCAGGTCGCCATGGATACCGTTCTCGTGGATATCCTTAAGGGCGCGGGCATGCACCACGGAGTGCTGACGGAACTCCATCTCGACCATATGGAAGCCGAAGGACTCGACCTGCCAGATGATGGTTTGGACCGGGCCGTAGGCAGCACGGACGGCACCGCAGGCGGCCAGCGAACGCTGGACGACGCGCAGGTCATCCAGGAACTCGTCGGCGCTGTGGTACATGGTGTCGGTGATACGACGGACGGTGGCGTTCAGGCGGTCGGCCATGACGAGCATGACGGCGCGATGCGGCTCGTGCTCGGAGATCAGCTCGGCGCGGGCCGTGTAACGAGGGCTCATCTCGACCTGATGGTTCCACAGGTTAATGAGCTCGGCCGACGGCTTGCTGTAGGTAGCCTCGAGCGTGAGGTTGCGGCCGATGTGGCGGCACTTGTCCTCGAGCTTGAGCACCATGTGCGTAAAGTACTTGGCGGCGACCTCACGGCTCACCTTGGCGGTGACGTTGGGGTTACCGTCGCGGTCGGAACCGATCCAGCTGCCGGGATGGAAGAACGCCGGGCACAGCGGCGGCACAGTACCGGCCTTGTCGCCCAGCACCCAATCGTCAAAACGACGATAGATAACGGGGATAACGTCGAACAGCGTGTTATCGAAGATGTCGATGATGGTATCGGCTTCCTCGACCGGCGTGGGCTTCTTGAGCGCGATGGGACTCGTACGCACCAGGGCGTCGATCTCCTGCAGCATATGGCGCTCGTTCTCCACCAGGTCGGAGCCGCCCAGACGCGGACGCTCCTCCAGCAGGTTGGAGATACGGCGGATCTTGCCCTCGACGGCCTTACGACGGGCCTCGGTGGGATGTGCGGTAAAGACAGGGTGGAACTCGAGCTTGTCGAGCAGCTCGTTGGCACCCTCGACACCCAGCTCATTCACCAGCTGGTGATAGGCAACGGTAAGCTCGTTGGCAGGATCGACCTCGGTATCGGTCGACGCACCGGCCTCGCGCTCGCGCAGCTGCGCCACACGGTAGTTCTCCTCCGACAGGTTTGCCAGATGGAAAAAGCTCGTAAAGGCGCGAACGATGACCTGCTGCTTATCGAGCGGCAGGCTGTCGATCAAATCGACGACCTCACGAAATGCCACGGCAGTGGGCTCGTCGGCGGTGGGCACGCCCTGCTCGTCGACGGCTTCGTCGGCAGCGCAGGTACCGGGGTTGCCGGCATTGACCACAATCTCGGCTGTCAAAATCTTGTCGAACAGGTCCGCGATCTCGGGATCATACTCGCTAAGCACACGGCGCTCCAGGCGCAAGAACAGCGCCAGATTGTCGCGCAGCTCCTCGGGGATCTCGATCTCGGCGAGACGCTCCCTGGACTCGGCATTCGAGCCGATTCGGTTAACGAGGCGGTTGACCACGGCAGCGACGCGCGCCGCGGCTTCGGGTACAGACTGGTTGCTTAGGTTCTCAGCCACGTTTCCTCCCATTCCTCCTTCTATGCACGTAACATGCGGTATTCATTATAGGCGCTTGAGAAATACTTTCGACACTGATTGCGCTTTACCACACAAAAGTATTTTCTGCATTGCAAAGGTTTTTGCCCTAAATGGTCGTATTTCTCGGTGGGCGGCATACGTAAACGAGGGCATTCCGCATAAAAGCGAAACACCCCCGTAACAATCGCTCTCCATGAGCAGGGCACGTTAGCAGGCCCGAAGCTCAAAAAGATGCGCTACAGGCGCTCGCGAACCGCCTCGACGACGTTGTCCAGATCGGCGAGCACCTCGTCATGGCTCTGCATGTCGCGCACTTTGACCTTGCCGGCGGCAAGCTCGTCGCCACCCAGGACCAAGATGAGCTTGGCGCCTACCTTATCGGCTTGCTTAAACTGGGCCTTGAGCGAACGACCCTGATAGT
This sequence comes from uncultured Collinsella sp., assembly GCA_900544225.1. GTDB lineage: Bacteria > Actinomycetota > Coriobacteriia > Coriobacteriales > Coriobacteriaceae > Collinsella. The sequence continues at coordinate 175 of UQUD01000093.1, read as the reverse complement.
CGGCCTCGGTCACGATACCTGCGGCGCGAAGCTCCTGCGTAATGGCAAAGACGTTCTGACGCAGCTCCTTGCCGGCGTTGGCGACATAGACGCACGGGGCCTCATCGGCACCCAAATCGCTGCCAAAGGCCTGCAGGGCCAGCAGGGCGCGCTCAAAACCGACAGCGAAGCCGAC
>UQUD01000092.1 GCA_900544225.1 uncultured Collinsella sp. | reverse complement strand
CAAGGGCGCGACCAGAAGGTCAGCGCCCTTTCATTTCACGTCACCTTGCTCGCTTGGGGCCGTTTTCGCTGACGTTGCCAAGACATTAGCGTCAACGAACTAGTCATTGGGTACCTAGTTATTGGGTGAAAAAAAGGGGCGCCGCGGATTGGTTCCGCGGCGCCCCCTTTGCGTTGGCGTGACGGTTATGCCTTACAGCTCGTAGAGCGTGGTGAACTTGTCCTGCAGGTAGCTGCAGTAGTAGCGGGCATCGAACGCCATGCCGCAGGCGCCCTTGATGAGTTCCGGCGCGTCTTTGGCGCGGCCCCACTGCCAAATGTGCTCGCCCAGCCAGGCGCGGACGGGCGCCAAATCGCCGCTCGCACAGGCGCCGTTGAGGTCGACGCCGTCGCGGCACATGGCCGGCACAAACATGGCGTCGTAGGCGCTACCCAGCGCATACGTGGGGAAGTAGCCAAACGAGCCACCGCTCCAGTGCGTATCCTGCAGACAGCCGTGCGTGTCGTCGGGAACGGGAATGCCCAGGTACTCATCCATAAAACGATTCCAAAGCGCGGGGATGTCCTTGGCCGTGGCCTCGCCGGCAAACAGCATGCGCTCGATCTCGTAGCGCACCATAACGTGCAGCGGATAGGTGAGCTCGTCCGCCTCGGTGCGGATCAACGACGGCTGCGCGATGTTCACGGCACGGCAGAGCGTGTCCTCGTCGACGTCACCGTAGACCTCGGGCGCGTGGCGGCGCAGCACCTCGAGCAGCGGCCCCATAAAGGCGCGGCTGCGACCCACGGTGTTCTCGAAAAAGCGGCTCTGGCTCTCGTGGATGCCCATGGAGGTGCCACCTTCAAGACAGGTGCGCGCATAGGCAGGATTGACGCCCAGCTCGTACATGGCGTGGCCCGCCTCGTGGATGATGCTGTAGACGTTGGAGATGCAGTCGTTCTCGTAGATGTGCGTCGCGATGCGCGCGTCGCCCACGGCAAAGCCCTCGCTAAACGGGTGCTCGGTAAAGGCAAGCGTGGTGTCGTTCAGGTCCAGGCCGACGAGCTTCATAAGGTCGAAGCTCATGGCGCGCTGGGCGGCCTCGGGCACGCGGGCGTGCAAAAAGTCGGCAGCGGGCTGCTGGCCGCGCTCGCCGATGGCGTGTACGAGCGGCACGACCGTGGCCTTGACCTCGTCGCAAAACGCATCGAAGCTCTTGGTGGAAAGGCCGCGCTCGTACTGGTCGAGCCACACATCGTACGGGTCGCGCTTGGGGTCCATGAGCTCGGCCTGATGCTTAAGTTGGGCGACGATTCTATCCACGTAGGGCTCAAAGCTCGCCCAGTCATTGGCCGTCTTGGCCTTGTGCCACACGGCGTCGGCCTCGCAGGTGAGCCTGGTCCAGGCCTCGGCCTCCTCGGTGGGAATGGCGCTTGCCTCGCGCTGATCGCGGCCGAGCACGCGGATCTCGTCGAGCAGCTGCGGGTCGTCGATATTGCCGCCGGCGACGGTCTCGTGTGCCAACGAGCGCACAAGTTCAACGGACTTCTCGCTGGTCAAGAGTTTGTGATGCTCGCCGGCAAGGGTGCCCATGGCGTCGGCGCGCGCTGCGGCGCCGTTGGCGGGGGCAATGGTCGCGCCGTCAAACTCGGCAATCTTGAGCAGGTACTCGCGGGTCCACAGCTTGCCCTCAAGCTTGCGGAATTTTTTGACGGCCTTATCGACCTTCATGCTTTTGGGCGTCTTGGCCACGGCGGCCTTGGCTTTCTTGTCGAGTTTCTTTCCCATACCATATCCTTGATCTCGCAGGCCGAGCGCCACGGATGGGCGCACGGCCAGTTTGCACAGCTACCTGCCTTGTACCCAGCGCGAACAAAACGGAACGCGGCGATACGCTCGCAGAATGTGTTACCCTATAGCCCAATGCGTTGACGGAGAGGGTTTTGCCCGCCGCGTCGCCGGCAAGAGAGGGAAGGTCATGGGCTGCAAGCCTTCCTGCGGCGGCAAGGGCCAAGCGTTCACTCCTGAGCAGCGACCTCAACGGGCGCGCGGCCGGCGGCGGCGATGTCCCCAGTAGGGAAGCCGTGAGCCTCGCGACAAGGGGCACAGAGTGGGCACGGCGGGCCAGACATCCGCCGGGTCAAACAAGGTGGTACCGCGGAATTCAACCGTCCTTGGGCAATGCACATGCCCGAGGACGGTTTTTTGTTACCGAACCGGGCCGCGTTTTCGCAACGTCAGACGGCGGCAGCCGCCTCGGCAAGCGGGGAGCGCGAGAGACGAAAGGGAAGACATGAGTCTGATTGATGATCTGGTCAAACTCGAGGAAGAGGCCAAGGAGCTCGTCGCAGGCGCCGACGACGCCGCAAAGCTCGAGGCCGCGCGCGTTGAGCTGCTCGGCCGCAAGGGCCGCATCACCGGTCTGATGCGCATGATGGGCAAGCTCGCCCCCGAGGATCGTCCCGTGATGGGCAAGCGTGCCAACGAGATGCGCCAGCTGATCGAGGGCATGCTCGACGAGCGCACGACCGAGATGAAGGCAGCCGCCCTCAAGCACGCACTGGAGCACGACGCCGTCGACATCACGCTGCCGGGCATCCGTCCGCAGATCGGTCACCAGCACCTGATCAAGCAGATCATCGAGGAGGCCGAGGACATCTTCTGCGGCATCGGCTACACCGTCGAGTCCGGCCCCATGGTCGACACCTCCTACTACAACTTCACCGCGCTCAATGCCCCCATGGATCACCCGAGCCGCTCGGTCCGCGACACATTCTACGTGGTCGACAACAACCCCGGCAGCGTCGCGCACCCCGAGGCGCATGCCCACGGCGAGTCCGACGTGCTGCTGCGCACCCAGACCTCGGGCGTGCAGATCCACACCATGGAGTCGCAAAAGCCGCCCATCTACATGATCTGCCCGGGCACCGTCTATCGTCCCGACACGGCCGACGCCTGCCACCTGCCGCAGTTCAACCAGATCGAGGGCCTGGTCGTCGACGAGGGCATCACCTTTGGCGACCTCAAGGGCACGCTCGACTACTTTGTTAAGTGCATGTTTGGCGAGGACCGCAAGACGCGTTACCGCCCGCACTTCTTCCCCTTCACCGAGCCTTCCTGCGAGGTGGACGTGAGCTGCCATGTGTGTGGCGGCAAGGGCTGCAACTTCTGCAAGCACAGCGGCTGGATCGAGATCCTGGGCTGCGGCATGGTCGACCCCAACGTCCTTATCAACTGCGGCATCGACCCCGAGAAGTACACCGGCTTCGCCTTTGGCATTGGCGCCGAGCGCGTCGCGGCCCTGCGCTACGACCTGCCCGACCTCAGAACTCTCATGACGGGCGATATGAGATTTTTGAATCAATTCTAAATCACCCGTTCTAGCAGGCTTTTCTTTCTCATAAGGAGTAATCAAGTGAGAGTTTCTTACGACTGGCTCAAGACCATGATCGATATTCCGGAGGATCCCAAGATCCTTTCGGACGAATATATCCGTACCGGCACCGAGGTCGAGGCGATCGACACCGTGGGCGAGTCCTTCGACCACGTGGTGACCGCCAAGGTACTCACCAAGACCCCGCACCCCGATAGCGACCACATGTATGTGTGCTCGGTCGATGTGGGCGACAAGAATCTCGACGCCGACGGCGACCCCGCTCCGTTGCAGATCGTCTGCGGCGCGCAGAACTTCGAGGCCGGCGACCACATCGTCACGGCCATGATTGGCGCTGTCCTGCCCGGCGACGTCAAGATCAAGAAGAGCAAGCTTCGCGGCGTCGTGTCCATGGGCATGAACTGCTCCGCGCGCGAGCTCGGCCTGGGCGGCGACCACTCCGGCATCATGATCCTGCCCGAGGATACGCCCTGCGGCATGCCGTTTGCCGAGTACGTGGGCTCGAGCGACACCGTGCTCGACTGCGAGATCACGCCCAACCGTCCCGACTGCCTGTCCATGATCGGCATGGCCCGCGAGACCGGCGCCATCTTCGACCGCGATTTCCACGTTGAGCTGCCCGCCATCAAGGCCGAGACCGGCCGCGCGACCGACGACGAGCTTTCCGTCGAGATTGCCGACGAGGGTCTGTGCGACCGCTATGTTGCTCGCATCGTGCGCAACGTGAAGGTCGGCCCCTCGCCCGACTGGATGGTCAAGCGCCTCAACGCCCTGGGCGTGCGCCCGCACAACAACATCGTCGACATCACCAACTACGTGATGATGCTCACCGGTCAGCCGCTGCACGCCTTTGACCTGGACACCTTTGCCGAGCGCGAGGGTAGGCGTCGCGTTGTGGTTCGCGCCGCCCAGCAGGACGAGAAGTTCACGACCCTCGACGGCGAGGAGCGCACGCTCGACGCCGGCATGGGCCTTATCACCGACGGCGAGCGTCCCGTGGCGCTGGCCGGCGTTATGGGCGGCATGGATTCCGAGATCGAGGACGATACCGTCGATGTGATGGTCGAGAGCGCCTGCTTCAACGCCGGTCGCACCTCGCACACCAGCCGCGACCTGTCGCTGATCTCCGACGCCTCCATCCGCTTTGAGCGCCAGGTCGACGAGACCGGCTGCGTGGATGTCGCCAACGTCACGTGCGCGCTCATCGAGGAGATCGCCGGCGGCGAGGTCGCTCCCGGCTACGTGGATGTGTTCCCCGCGCCCAAGAGTATCGATAGCATCAAGCTGCGCTTGGCCCGCGTGCACGCCATCTGCGGCGCCGACATCGAGCCCGACTTTATCGAGCGCTCGCTCACCCGCCTGGGCTGCACCGTCGAGCGCGACGGCGACGACTTTATGGTCACTCCGCCGAGCTTCCGCCCCGACCTGCCGCGCGAGATCGACCTGATCGAGGAAGTCTTGCGCCTGTGGGGCATGGGCCGCGTGACGGCGACCATCCCGGCTGCCAAAAACCACATCGGCGGCCTGACCCGCGAGCAGAAGCTCACCCGCAAGGTCGGCGAGATCCTGCGCGCCTGCGGCCTCAACGAGACCACGACCTTTGGCTTTGCCGCCCCGGGCGACCTGGAGAAGATCGGTATGTCCACCGAGGGCCGCGGTTGCCCCGTGGTGCTCATGAACCCGCTGGTAGCCGAGCAGACCGAGATGCGCCGCTCGCTGCTGCCGGGCCTGCTGCAGTCTGTGGCCTATAACGAGGCCCACGGCACGCCCAACGTGCACCTGTACGAGGTCGGCAGCCTGTTCCACGGCCGCGAGAACGCCAGCCTGCCCAAGGAGACCAAGTCCGTGGCGGGCGTGCTCTCGGGCCAGTGGAGCGAACAGTCTTGGAACATGAAGTATCGCAAGCTGCGCTTCTTCTTTGGCAAGGGCATTGTCGAGGAGCTGCTTGCCCAGCTGCGCATCGAGAAGGTTCGCTTCCGTCCCGTCGAGGGCGAGGGCTACGCTTTCTTGCAGCCGGGTCGTGCGGCCGAGGTCCTGTCCGGCGGTACGGTGCTGGGCTGGGTCGGCGAGATCCACCCCGAGGCGCGCGAAGCCATGGGCATCGACGAGGTCGTCGTTGCCTTCGAGCTCGATCTGGACAAGCTGATCAAGGGCGCCCGCAACCAGGAGAACTACCGCGAGTTCTCGCAGTATCCGGCTGTTGAGCACGACCTAGCTATCGTGGTCGATAACTCCGTGACCTGCGAGGACCTTGAGCGCCGCATTACCAGCGCCGGTGGCAAGCTGCTCGAGGGCGTGCGCCTGTTCGACGTCTACCGCGATCCCATCCGCATCGGAGCAGGCAAAAAGTCCATGGCCTTTGCGCTTACGTATCGCTCCGACGACCACACCCTCACCAGCGAAGAGGTCGAAAAAGCGCACCAGAAGATCGTCACCAAGGTGTGCAAGGGCGTAAACGGCGAGGTCCGCGGCTAGGTCCTGCACTGGGTATGGGCCAGCGGTGGCTGCCGCCGAGCTCTACGTGACTGCCATGCTCGGTATAAAGCACTGCTGAGCCTGCATATATGACACGCGCATTACATAACGGCGTGCTGCTTTGTCGGCAGTGCGCCGTTTTGCTATGATAGCCCGCGGCGTGTTACGAATTTGACAATACGTAACACTGGCAAGGTGATTTAAGCGGCGTTGCAATTCCGTGCGCCGACAACCGGGAGGCGTACATGCACATTCCAGATAATTATCTGTCCCCGCAGACCGATGCCGTCATGGCGGTGGCAATGGTGCCCGTTTGGGTCCACTGCATCAAGAAGGTGCGCGCCACGCTCGATCGCGAGCACATGGCTTTCCTGGGCATCTGCGCCGCATTTTCCTTCTTGCTCATGATGTTCAACGTGCCGTTGCCCGGCGGTACCACTGGTCACGCCGTTGGTGGTGCGCTCATCGCACTGCTGCTGGGTCCCGAGGCCGCGGCTATCGCTGTCTCGGTCGCGCTGGCGCTGCAGGCGCTGCTGTTTGGCGACGGCGGCGTTCTGTCGTTTGGCGCCAACTGCTTTAACATGGCCTTTGTGCTGCCGTTTGCCGCTGCTATCGTGTTCCGTGCGCTCAACAGCCGTCTGCACGACAAGAGCTGGGGCACCTCGGTTTCTGCCATCGTGAGCGGTTGGGTCGGCCTGTGCCTGGCGGCCCTGTGCGCGGCAATCGAGTTTGGTATTCAGCCGATGCTCTTTACCAACGCTTCGGGCGCGCCGCTGTACTGCCCCTTCCCGCTGTCCGTGGCTATTCCGGCCATGTTGATCCCGCATATGCTGGTTGCCGGCGTGATCGAGGGCGTGGCGACGGCCGCCATCTACGGTTTCATTAAGAAGACGGCGCCGAGCATTATCGTCGGGCCCGAGGCCGTCGATGGCCAGCTTGCTGCCGATGGTACCGCCAAGAAGACTTCCCTGATCCCCACGCTCATTCTGGTCGCCGTGCTTGTCGTGGCTACGCCGCTCGGCTTGCTTGCCACCGGTGACGCCTGGGGTGAGTGGGACGCCGAGGGCGCCGCGACCGCCGTTCAGGAGGCTGGCGACGACAGCCTGCAGGCTTCGGTCGGCCTCGATACCCCGACCTTTGCCGACGCGCTGCCCACGGGTGATTACCTGCAGGCCTATTCCGAGGAGCAGGGTCTTGGCTTTGCCGGTCAGGCTGCCATGTATATCCTGTCCGGCGTGATTGGCGTGGCGGTGCTCACCATCGCATTCCGTCTGATCTCGCTGACGGTTAAGGAAAGCGGTGCTCATGGCAATAGCCGAGCTGCCTAGCTGGCTTGCGGTCGAGCAACGTTACGAGCCCGCGGGGGCTCGGCATCGTGTGATGCAAAAGAATGTCCTGCACCTGGCGAGCCTGCTTGAGCGGGTTCGCCTGGGTGGAGGCGCGCACGAGGGCGGGTCGATGGTCGACCGCGCCCTTTCTTGCGTTTCGGCTCCGGTGCGCCTGGTGGGGATGTTCGTCTGCGTCCTGTGCGTGTGCCTGACGCAAAGCCCGCTGTACCTGATGTTGATGGCGGCGATCGCGTTGGTGCTGGTCGCGGTGCGCCCCGCACGCGGGCTGCGTGCGACCTTTGTACCG
>UQUD01000091.1 GCA_900544225.1 uncultured Collinsella sp. | reverse complement strand
AAATCGTTGCGGCAGGTGGCATCGACGAGCTTGGCCTCTCCGCCGATAAGCCCGCCGAGCGATCGCTGCGGATTGGCGATGGGGGTCGTGGTCTCCTCGCGCATGACGTCGAGCACGCGGCGCATGGCTGCGATAGCATGGGCCTCGCCGGTCAGACGCGCCTCGCGTACGGCCATGACGGCGCCGATATTCAAACCGAGTTCGGCGCACGCATCGAGCATCTGCTCGCCGTCGTCAAAGATCTCCTTGGCCGAGACGCCGGGGGAGAGCGACGAGGCCGAGCCCGGAAGCTCGATAAACGTGGCGTAATCGACATTGTCGAGCTTGCGCAGCATGGGGACGACGGTGTCGTCGGGAGCGCCGTCGGTCTCAAAGACGGAATAGGCCTGGCCTCCCACCTCGGTGCGGTAGGTGCGGCAGAAGGCGATGTTCACGTGTGCGTAGGCAAGCAGGTTCGTGAGTGCTGCGAGCACGCCGGGAACGTCCTGGTGTGCCACGAAGAGCGTGGAATACATGCCCGAGATGTCGACGCCGACGCCGTTGATGCGGCTGATGCGCATCTTGCCTCCGCCGAGGCTTTCGCCGCGGACCTGCGCCGTTGCGCCCGTGTTATCGACCATGTCGATGTCGACGGTGTTGGGGTGGATGGAGGCGTCGTCGCCCTTGATGTCAAAGTGAAAGTCGAGGCCCTGGTCCCGTGCGAGGTCAAAGGCTTGCTTGATGTTCTCGTCGTCGGTATCGAGCCCCAGGATGCCCGCGACGAGCGCGCGATCAGTGCCGTGACCGCGGTAGGTGTGGGCAAAGGAGTTCCACAGGCCAAAGGTGACCTTGGTGATGCGGCCTTCCAGCAGGCTAGCGGCAACCTGGGCACAGCGCAGGGCGCCGGCGGTGTGCGACGAGCTGGGGCCGACCATGACGGGCCCCAAGATCTCGAATGCCGAGGTCGTAGCTAGTGTTTGCGGCTTGCCTGCCATGGCTGCTCCTTCTTTATCTCGTCGTCCCGAGGGGCGGGCATACTCTGTCCCGCCGTTCCGAGGGCTTTGGTATTTGGTCGCCTGCTCGGACAGTCCTGCTCGCACGGAGGCCACATTAAGTGGCCTCCGGCTCGTGCGGAACTCGCGACCGACCAAATACCAAAGTCCTCGGAACTTAGGATACATGGTAGAGGCGCGCGTGCTGCAAAATTCATCAGCTGGCGACCTATTCCATGTCCCAGGTCGGCTCATCTTCACCACCGTTTAAATAAAAAAGAAGTACCGGTTGGAGCCGGTACTTCTTTTGGTGCGTTTTTATTTGGCTGTGGCTTTTCTTGTTAGCTTACAGACCGCAGGCTGCTTTGAGTTCTTCGACTCGGTCGGTTTTCTCCCAGGTGAAGTCGGGGTCTTCGCGGCCAAAGTGACCGTAGGCTGCCGTCTTCTCGTAGATGGGGCGACGTAGGTCCAGGTCGCGGATGATGGCGCCCGGGCGCAGGTCGAAGGTCTTCTCCACGGCCTCGACGATCTTGTCTTCGGCAACATGTGCGGTGCCAAAGGTGTCGATCATGATCGACAACGGCTTGGACACGCCGATGGCGTAGGCCAGCTCGACTTCGCAGCGGTCGGCAAGGCTGGCGGCGACGACGTTCTTGGCGACCCAGCGAGCGGCGTATGCGGCGGAGCGGTCGACCTTGGTGCAGTCCTTGCCGCTAAAGGCGCCGCCGCCGTGACGGCCGTAGCCGCCATAGGTGTCGACGATGATCTTGCGGCCGGTCAGGCCCGTGTCGCCCATGGGGCCGCCCACGACAAAGCGACCGGTGGGGTTCACGTAGATGTCGGCGTTGTCCCACGGCATGTTCTCGGCAGCCATGACGGGGGTGATGACGTGCTCGATGAGGTCGTCCTTGATCTTGCCCATGTCTTCGATCTCGGCTGCGTGCTGCGTGGAGATGACGATGGTCGTGACCTCGACGGGCTTGCCGTCCTCGTAGCGCACGGTGACCTGGGTCTTGCCGTCGGGGCGTAGATAGGGCAGGGTGCCGTCGTGGCGCACGGCGGACAGGCGCTCGGCCAGGCGGCTTGCCAGGTAGTGCGGCATGGGCATGAGGGTCTTGGTCTCGTTGGAGGCGTATCCGAACATCATGCCCTGGTCGCCGGCGCCGATCAGGTCGATCGGGTCGGTGGTGGCGCCGGTCTGGGTCTCAAACGACTCGTCGACGCCCTGGGCGATATCGGGGGACTGCTCGTGGATGAGGCTCATAACGCCACAGGTATCGCAGTCAAAACCAAACTTGGCGCGGTTGTAGCCGATGCGGCGGATAACGCCACGGGCAATCTCCTGCACGTCGACGTAGGCCTGGGTGCGGATCTCGCCGGCGACGATGACGGTGCCGGTGGTCACGAGGGTCTCGCAGGCGCAGCGGACGTTTTCCACGTTGGCGGGCACGCCGTTGGGCGCAATATAGCCCTGCTCCTGCAGCTCTATTTCTTTGGCGAGGATTGCGTCGAGGACGGCGTCGCTGATCTGGTCGGCGATCTTATCGGGATGACCTTCGGTCACCGACTCCGACGTAAACACAAACGATCCGTGTTGGGGCGGGATGGAACGAAGCTCTTCTGACATGATTGTCCTTTCGAATAACGTGTCCCGGCGACCGTTACCATTCCGCCGGGCTCTGTATGCAAGGGCACATCATAGCGCGTAAATCCAACATTCACACCCTTTCCGCACCTACTCATTGGGGACAGGCTTAAATGAGTGGCCTTAAACTAAGAACGTCCCCAAAGACTGGTCATTTAAGTCTGTCCCCAATGAGTAGGTCGGTGCCCTTTGTGCGGAGGTCGCATTGTTGCTTTATACTGGTGCAGTTAGACATCCATCCTGCAATCGAGGAGATATCCATGGCATCAGACGTTCGCGTCCGCTTTGCACCCTCACCGACGGGCAAGCTGCACATCGGCGGCGCCCGCACCGCTATCTATAACTGGGCTTTCGCCCGCTCAAACGGCGGCACGTTCATCCTGCGCATCGACGACACCGACCCCACCCGCTCCACCGACGAGAACACGCAGATCATTCTGCGCGCCATGCGTTGGCTGGGCCTGGACTGGGACGAGGGTCCCGAGGTGGGCGGCGACTATGGCCCCTACGCCCAGACCGAGCGCCTGGACCTGTATAAGCAGGCCGCCCAGAAGCTTTGGGACGAGGGCAAGGCCTATCCCTGCTTCTGCACCAAGGAGCAGCTCGACGCCGACCGTAAGGCCGCGCAAGAGCGCAAGGACCCCTTCCAGGGCTATCAGCGTCGTTGCCGCGATCTTGATCCCGAGGAGGCCCGTCGCCGCATCGAGGCCGGCGAGTCCTACGTCTTGCGCATCAAGGTGCCCGAGGACCGCGGTGACGTCGTCATCCACGACGCCGTCCACGGCGAGGTGACCTTCGATGCCAAGGAGCTCGACGACTTTGTCATCTTCCGCTCCGACGGCACGCCCACGTACAACTTCGCGACCGTCGTCGACGACGCCATGATGAAGATCACCCACGTCATCCGCGGCGACGATCACCTGTCCAACACCCCGCGCCAGGTCATGGTCTACGAGGCCCTCGGCGCGCCCGTGCCCACGTTCGCCCACATCTCCATGATTCTGGGTGCCGACGGCAAAAAGCTCTCCAAGCGCCACGGCGCCACCTCGGTGGAGGAGTATCGCGACGCCGGTTACCTGTCCGATGCCTTCGTCAACTACCTGGCGCTGCTCGGCTGGTCGCTCGACGGCGAGACCACGATTATCCCGCGCGACGTCCTGGCCAGCAAGTTCTCGCTCGACCGCATCTCCAAGAATCCCGCGACCTTTGATCCCAAGAAGCTCGACTGGGTCAATGCCGAGTACATCAACGGCATGTCCGACGCGCAGTTTGCCGACGAGATCATGGTCCCCGAGCTGCACGAAGCAGGCCTCATCGAGGGCAACGTCGAGTACGGCGAGGACTGGATCGACGCGCTCGCTGCCATTGTCAAGCCGCGCACCAAGATGCCGGCCGACGCCGTGACCGTCGCCGCTCCCATCTTTGCCACGGCCGAGACGCTCGAGTATGACGAGAAGTCCGTCAACAAGGGCCTGGCCAAGGAAGGTATGGGTGCCATCCTGGACGCCGCCAAGGCCGCGCTTGAGGGTGTAGCCGAGTGGACAGCCGCGAACATCGACGCTGCGCTTGAACCGCTGCCCGAGCAGATGGACCTCAAGAAGCGCGTGGTGTTCCAGGCCGTGCGCGTTGCCGTTTGCGGCAACATGGTGAGCCCTCCGCTGGGCGAGACCATGGCACTCGTCGGTCGCGACGACTGCCTGGCGCGCATCGACCGCGCCCGCACGATGGCGCTGTAATCGCTGCGCAAACGTATGTATCCGAGCCCCGTTCACCCGAGCGGGGCTCTTGTTTCTGTAGACGTATGGGATAGGAGGTGCTGGGGCCATGGCTGAACAACTAACGCTCTTTGGTTCGCCGGAACCGGAGAAGACTCTGGCGGCGCCGGCATCCGCTGCCGCCCCGGCCAAGCCCGAGCCTGTGCCTGAGCCCATCGCCGCCTACACGAGCGTGGTTCTCGACATCCCCACCCGTGCGCTGTCCGAACCGTTTGCTTACAGCATCCCCGAGTCCCTTGCCAACGAGGCCCAGGTCGGATCGACGGTCCTGGTCCACTTTGGCAACCGTGCCGCCGCAGGCTACATCGTCGACATTGCGCCCGAGCTTGGTGACCTGCAAGGTAACAACGCCCTCGACCCTTCGCGCATCAAGCCCGTCGAAGCCATCCTCAGCAAACCGCTCTTTACCGCCGAGGCTGCCCGCATCGCGCACTGGATGAGCCGCGAGTACGTCGCGACGCTTTCCGAGTGCCTGCGCCTGTTTTTGCCTCCGGGCGGCAGCCCGCGCGTGGTCAAGGGCGATGACGGTGTGTGGACCGTTGAGCGCCCCGCCGTTAAACCCATCCAAAACCGCTGGGTCATGCTTACGCCCGAGGGTTTCGACTACACGCCTCCCAAGACCGCGGTCCGCCAGCGTCAGCTCATCGAGGCGCTCCAATGCGGCCCGGTCACGACGCGCGATCTCAACCTGCTCTACAACAGCATGTCGGCGACCATCAAAGCGCTTGAAAAAAGAGGCGTCGTGGTGGTGGAAGAGCGCCGCGCCTGGCGCGGTTGCAGCGAGCAGACCACGCTGTCCTCGGCAAGCGGTAAGGCGCCGGTGGCACTCACCAACGGTCAACGGCAAGCGCTCGCGCAGATTGAGCGTGCCCGTCTTGACGCCCACGGCGACGTGGTGCTCGTGGACGGTGTTACGGGCTCCGGCAAAACCGAGGTCTACCTCTCCGCTATCGAGCGCGTGCTCGCGGCCGGTCACTCGGCTTGCGTGCTCGTGCCCGAGATCTCGCTGACGGCCCAAACTGTCGGCCGCTTCCGCTCGCGCTTTGGCGAGACGGTCGCCGTGTTCCATTCCCGCCTTTCGGCTGGCGAGCGCCTGGACCAGTGGGATATGGTCGCCAGCGGTGCCGCTCGCGTGGTCGTGGGCGCCCGCTCGGCGCTCTTTTGCCCGCTCAGCGACTTGGGCCTCATCATCATCGACGAGGAGCATGAGACCAGTTACAAGCAGGGTTCCAGTCCGCGCTACCACGCGCGCGAGGTGGCGGCAGAGATGGCGCGGCGTTACCGCTGCCCGCTTGTGTTGGGCTCCGCCACGCCCTCGGCCGAGGCTCTCGACCGCTGCCGCCGTGGCATGTATAACGGTGCCACCTGGACGCGCGTCGAGATGCCCGAGCGCCCGGGACACGCCGTGCTGCCGACTGTCCGCATTGCCGACCTGCGCCGCGAGTTCTCGCATGGCAGCCGCTGCATGTTCTCAAAACCCTTGATGGAGGGCTTGGAGCGTGTGGTCGAGCGCCGCGAGAAGGCCGTGCTGTTGCACAACCGCCGTGGCTTTGCGCCGTTCTTGATGTGCCGCGAGTGCGGATGCGTCCCCACCTGCAATCACTGCTCCACCGCGCTTACATATCACGAGCGCACGCACACGCTGCAATGTCACACCTGCGGTTCGTCTTGGCGCGTGCAGCCGTATCCCGCGCCCACGAGCCGATGCCCCAAATGTGGCAGTCGCTACCTGGCAAAAATGGGTCTGGGAACGCAGCAGATCGAGGACGCACTGCACCAGATGCTTCCCGAGGATGTCGCCATTATTCGCATGGATGCCGATTCCACGCGCGGCAAGGATGCGCACAAAAAGCTGCTCGAGCAGTTCGATGCGGCGGATTGTGCCGTGTTGCTGGGCACCCAAATGATCGCAAAGGGTCTCGATTTTCCCGAGGTCACGCTCGTAGGCGTGGTCAATGCCGACTTCGCCCTCAAGCTGCCCGACTTTCGCGCAGGGGAGCGCGCCTACGATCTGCTGGAGCAGGTCGCCGGCCGTGCCGGGCGCGGCGATCGCCCTGGCGAGGTCATTATCCAGACCTATCTGCCCGAGGACCCGGTCATTCGCGCCGTTGCCGAGCATGATCGCTCGATCTTTACCGACTACGACTTGGACCAGCGTCGCGACGCGCTGTATCCGCCGTTTGTGCGCCTGGTTAACATTTTGGTGTGGTCGGCGAATCGTGACGAGGCGCAGGATTACATTGGGCGCATCGCAAAGTTGCTCAAGCGCCGCTGGCATGCCGCCGCTCCCGATTTTTTGCAGGTGGGTAGCGCTGTGCCGCAGGTGCTGGGCCCGGCTTCGTGTGTAATCGAGAGAGCCAAGGACCGTTATCGCTTCCATCTGCTTGTGAAGTCGCCCGTGGGGTACCATGTCTCTGATGATATCGACGCCTGCCTCAAAGAGGTGGGCTCCGTGCGCGGCGTGAGCGTGAGCGTTGACGTCGACGCCTATGATTTGATGTAACAACCCGAAAGGATGGCCATGGAAGCCAACGGAATCGTACTGTCGCCCGACCCTCGTCTGCGCCAGGAGTGCGCCGTCATCGAGGAGATTACCCCGGCGATCGAGGCGCTTGCCGAGAAGATGAAGAAGATGATGTTCGACAACGGCGGTTGCGGTCTGGCTGCCCCGCAGATCGGCGAGCTCATTCAGCTCGTCACCATCGACTGCGATTACAGCGACAAGAACGACTATGACCCGTACGTGCTCATCAACCCTGTCATTGTTGAGCAGAGCGACCATCTGGTGCCGTTTAGCGAGGGCTGCCTGTCCATCCCCGGCATTAGCTGCGAGATCGAGCGTCCCGACCATGTCGTCGTCGAGGCGTACGACCTGGACGCCAACCTGATTCGCTACGAGGCCACGGGCGATTTATTCTGCGTGTGCCTGCAGCACGAGATCGATCACCTGCACGGCAACACCATGTTCGAGCGACTGAAGCCCATGCAGAGGCTCAAGGCCGTCAAGGAGTACCAGGACGCCCTGGCTCGCGGCGCTCGACCGGGCGAGACGGAGTAGGTCGTCCGTCCCCGGGGCGCCCGCCTATATCATCCCGTGCTCAAACATTCTCGCTGCGCTGCAGATCGGAAGAG
>UQUD01000090.1 GCA_900544225.1 uncultured Collinsella sp. | reverse complement strand
ACCCTGCACGGCCTGGGCCGATCCGCCGGTCGCGGCGCTCATGATGGCACCACCTGCAAGCCCGCCAGCGAGCCCACAAACGGCGGCAAGCGTTGCGACTAGGAGCAGGTTGGCGGCGCGACTGGGCTGTTTGTCGTCGTGCTCTTTGGTGGAGACCGTCTGCTGCGGAGCGGGTTCGGCGACATATGCGCGGGTATCGGGAGCGGGCGCCGACGTGCCGGCGGGCATGGCGTGCTCTCCAGCAGACTCTCCCGCATAGAGTGGATTGACGACCGTGGCGGGCACATCGCTCGCTGCGTGTTGGGATGCCGTATTGGGCTCGGCGCTCTCGCTGCCGGTGACACCGTCGGTATTGCGGTTGAACAAGCTGCCCATAGTGTTCTCCAATCGGATAGGCGCGGAGCAGCCCGCGTTGGCGGCTCCCGCATCAAAGGGGATGGCATGGTCTCAACATGCCGTCGCGAGGTGGTATGGCTGTCCTCGTGACAAAGCTGTTCTACCGCGGCTGACGCGCAGACATGCGCTCGGCATCTGCGCCTTAAGTTTGGCTAAGCCCTATCCAGCGTTTTTAGAAACGTGCAGGTTGAGCTGCTAAGGCTGCGCTAAGGCAGCTTTCGGTGCGCTATTATCGGCAGTATCGAAATCTGTATCTCCGTGCGCCAAAGGAGCAACTATGAAGCTGATGCTTGCCGAGGACGAACCCGGTCTCTCCCGCGCCCTTACCGCGATTCTGCAACATAGCGACTACGAGGTCGACACCGCGCTCGACGGTCTGACGGCACTCGAATATCTACTTGCCAATGACTATGACGCCGCAATCCTGGACATCATGATGCCCGGTATGGACGGCATCGAGGTACTCAAGCGCACGCGTGAGGCCGGCAAACGCCTGCCCATCATCATGCTTACGGCCAAAAGCGAGGTGTCCGATAAGGTCGAGGGTCTGGATGCCGGTGCCAACGATTACCTGACCAAGCCGTTTGCCGCCAAGGAGCTGCTTGCGCGTATTCGTGCCATGACGCGCGCTGCGACGGCAATTGACGCCACGACGCTCAGCGTGGGCAACGTGCGCCTCGACACGGCATCGTGCACACTCGTTGGGCCTTTGGGCGAGGAACATCTGGCCAATCGTGAGTTTCAGCTTATGGAGCTCTTTATGCGCAACCCCGGCACGCGCATGCCTACCGAGCGTCTGATGCTCGAGGTCTGGGGCGAGGATGCACCCGAGGGTGCCAACGTGGTGTGGGTCTATATCTCCTACCTGCGCAAAAAGCTGACGGCGCTGGGTGCCAACGTGGCCATCCGCGCGTCGCGCAATCAGGGATATTCGCTTGAGGTTGTCGAAGGGGACGAGCAGGCGTGAGCGCACGCGCATGGTGGAAGCGCATGGCGGCAAAGCTCGGCATGGGCGCGGACTCGGGTAATCCGGGGCGCGCCGATGCTGCCAGTGCAATGGGACGTCGCCTGCGTCGCAAGTTTATCTTGGTTGCCATGGGTGCCGTGACCGTCGTGCTTACGCTCATTATTGCCGGCATCAACGTCGTCAACTACTCGCATGTCTGTAAAATGGCCGATGCTCGCCTGGACTATATCTTGGCAGGCAAGGATGGCATTGATGGGGAGGACGAGCCTAAGACCGGTCCCGGTCAGGATGCGGTTGCCGGCAAGGTTGCTACCGGTAACCGGGCGGCCATTCGCGATGGGCATTTTGAAGGCATGACGGCGGAATCTCCCTTCGACACGCGCTACTTTACGGTGACACTTGCCGGTGGGCAGGTGACCGATGTCAACACGGCCCGCATTGCCGCGGTGGGCGCCAAGCGTGCTGCACGCATCGCGGCAGGACTGTATTCCAAGGGTTGGACCTCGGGCTTTTCTGGTAACTACCGCTATACAGTTACGGTTCAGGGCGACGAGACAACCTATGTGTTCGTCGACTGCTCGCGCGAGCTTGCAAGCTTTCATTCGTTTTTGAGCGCGAGCGTGGCAATCAGTTGCATTGGCTGGCTGGCGGTGCTGGCAATCGTGGCGGGCGCCTCGGGTGCGGTGATTCGGCCGATGGTCGAGAGCTACAGCAAGCAAAAGCGCTTTATTACCGATGCAAGCCACGAGATCAAGACGCCGCTGGCCGTGATTGATGCCGCTAACGAGGTGCAGGAAATCGAGAGCGGCGAGAGCGAATGGACGCAGAGCATTCACGAGCAGGTTGCACGGTTGACGGCGCTCACGGAGCGTCTGGTATTTTTGGCTCGCATGGACGAGGGCTCGGCGGGCTTTACTATGACATCGATCGATCTTTCGGAGACTGTGGACAAGGCGGCGGCGCCGTTTGAATCGGTGGCGGTTTCGCGCGGAAAGCGGCTGTCGACGTCGATCGCGAGCGGTGTGCGGGCCCATGCCGATGCCGCGGCAGTGGCGCAGGTTGTTGAGCTGCTGCTGGACAACGCCACACGCTACGCAAGCGAGGGCAGCGTGATTGAGTTGAGTTTGCGTGCCGTCTCGCGCGGTGCGGGCAAAGGCTTGGCCGAGCTTGTCGTATCGAATGCTGTTGATGAGCTGCCCGAGGGTGACCTGGACCGATTGTTCGACCGCTTCTATCGTGCGGACGTGTCGCGCAGCTCCAAGACAGGCGGCTCGGGTGTGGGCCTGTCCGTGGTGCGAGCCATCGCCGAGGCCCATGGCGGGAGCGCTTCTGTCTGCGGCCGCGGCAACCAGATCACCTTCACCGTCCGCTTCTAAAACCTGCCAAAAAGGGACAAGTTTATTTTGGCAGGCTCTATCTGGGGAAACGCCGACGGGGAAGGCTGTGGGCGGAGGGTACGTCCCGGCGTGACGCTGCGCAGTGGGACGTACTTTCCTCTTGGGGCGTCTAGCGGAAACTGTATCCCAGTTTGAGGCTTCAGAACGGGACGCAATTTCCCCTAGGGGATATAAGATGCGACGGGCCACGTCAGGATAATTACCGGACGGCCTGGGAGACGGCTGGCTGGCTTAAAACCTAGCGCGTGAAATGACGCTCCACACTATTCAGCGCGCTTGATAGGATGACGAACCACAGTCTTAAGTTTCTCCGGTGCACATTTGCGCGGATCGGAGAGATAGATTTCGTGATGTAAGCGGGTGTCTGAGAAGTCGGGGACATAGCCCTGCTCGGTCGCGTATTCATACATAGCGTCTACGGTTGCCGGCTCGCTGTCATAGGGTCCGGTATGCATGCATTGAACGCAGAGACCTTCATCAACTTTAAGCAGCTCGACGGCGGAAAAGTCCAGTTTCTTTTTGGTCGTGGCTTCCGCGACTGCCCAGTCAAAGTCATCTCGGGTGACGAAATCGGGCAGGCGAATGCACGAGATAAAGTTGAAATCGTCCTTGCGTACATAATCGATGTCGCCGCTCGGGGAGTCTTGCCACCAGAAACCCTCGAGCGGCGGTACCACAAAGTCGAAATAGCCCTCGATACTCCTTGAGCCTTTCTTCGACATCTTGACGGTATAGGCGATGCCGTAAAGCAGCGGCAGGGCGTTTTGATACTCGCCACCTTCGGTATTTGGGTCGCCCTTTCCGCGAACTGCAACGTAGCTCATAGGCGGGACAGTTACGATGCTCGGCTTGCTTGCAGGCTTGTAGAGCTCCTTGCATTCCTTCTTAAAGTCGAACGCCATGTTGGCCGCCTTTCTGCGTATTGGCCTGCTTAAATAGCGGAATCATATCATAGAAACGAACAGCTGTTCGAATGATTTGGTTGACAGATAGAGATACGTGCGTTGTGTTTGGCGGTCGGCCTGACCCCGTCGATGATTTCCCTGCCTCCCCGTAGCCTCATCTATAGCTGCCGTTTCCCCATATAAAACCTGCCAAAATAAACCTGTCCCTTTTTGGTCGGTGCGAAATGGGTAATACTAAAGAGTTATCCGACCAGATGGGAATTACTCGATGGCTTATATCGAATTCAAAGACGTCATCAAGGCATACGGCGAGGGCGACGCCCGCATTCACGCGCTCGACGGCGCGAGTTTTACGGTCGAGCGCGGTGAGCTCGCCATTATCCTGGGCGCCTCGGGCGCCGGCAAGACCACGGCGCTCAACATCCTGGGCGGCATGGATACGGCGACTTCCGGCACCGTGACGGTGGACGGGCGCGACGTGAGCTCTGCCAACGAGGCGCAGCTCGTGGAATACCGCCGCGCCGACGTCGGCTTTGTCTTCCAGTTCTACAATTTGGTCCCCAACTTGACGGCGCTCGAAAACGTTGAGCTCGCGGCTCAGATCTGCCCCGATTCGCTTGATGCCGAACAGACGCTTCGTCAGGTTGGCCTGGGCGAGCGCCTGGGCAACTTTCCGGCACAGCTTTCGGGCGGCGAGCAGCAGCGTGTGTCCATTGCCCGCGCACTGGCCAAGAATCCCAAGCTGCTTTTGTGCGACGAGCCCACGGGTGCACTCGACTACAAAACCGGCAAGCAGATCTTGCAGTTGCTACAGGACACCTGCCGCAAGCAGGACATCACGGTCATTATCATCACCCACAACTCCGCGCTGGCGCCCATGGCCGATCGCCTGATCCGCTTTAAGAGCGGCCGCGTGGAGAGCGAGACGGTCCAGCAAAATCCCGTGCCTATCGAGACGATCGAGTGGTAGCGCCCATGGACCAAGATTGCCAAAACAGCCAAAACCACGATACGGAGCACGCGGGCCGCGACCGGGAGTTCGCGACCTACCGTACCGCCCAAAGCTCAAACGATATGGTGCCGACGGTTTTTCGCCGTGGCATCTACCGCACGATTCGGGGCAGTCTTAAGCGCTTCCTATCTATCGTGGTCATCACTGCGCTTGGCGTGAGCGTGATGTGCGGCCTTAAGGCGGGCTGCGAGGATTTGTGCGATTCGGTCGACGCCTATTTTGACCAGCAGAATGTCTATGACATTAACGTGCAGTCGACCTATGGCCTTACGCGCGACGATCTCGCGGCTATCCAAGAGGTCGACGGCGTCGAGACGGTCGAGGGCATCTACACCGAGACCGCCTACACCGCCGTGGGCACAACGCGCGAGCGCGTGGTCGTGCAAAGTCTCTCCAAGGAGAATATCGATCAGCCGGTGCTGGTGAGCGGCGATTTGCCCGAGAGCGCCGATGAAGTCGCGGTGACTTCGAAGTTCCTGAAGGCTTCGGGCAAAAAGCTCGGCGATACGGTGAGTTTTGCCGCCAATGACGCGAGCTCGTCCAACCAAAGTGCCAAGGATCAGTTTGCCGCGGGCGATTACACCATTACGGCCGAGGTCCTCGATCCTACCGACGTGAGCTCCGACTCGACAGTCAACGCCTTTCGCGCTGCTTCGGCTGCGGACTATAAGTTCTATGTGAGCGAGGATGCCGCGACATCTTCTTCCTACTCCGCAGTCCACGTGATCGTCGAGGGAGCCAAGAGTCTTAACTCCTATTCGGATGCCTACACGACAAAGATCAACGAGGTCAAAGGCAACATCGAGAAGATCCGCGAGGAGCGTGAGAAGGCGCGCGTCCAGGAGTTGACGGTTGACACGCCGACAAGCTTGGATACGGCCGAGCGTCAGGCCGCCATGCTCTTTGGGATCGAGCAGGATAACATCAACCGTATGGCCGAGGGCAGCGAGGAGCGCGTCCAGGCTCAGGCCGAGTTGGACCAGCGCCGCGCCGCCGCCGACCAGCATTTTGCCGATGCCCGCGCCGAGCTTTCCGATCTGGGCGAATGCACCTGGTACATTCAGGACCGCGGTAACATCGCAAGCTACTCGAGCGTCGAGAGCGACAGTTCTTCGATCGAGGCCATCGCCACGGTTTTCCCATTTATCTTCTTTGTCGTCGCTGTGCTCATCAGTCTTACCACCGCCACGCGCATGGTCGAGGAGGAGCGCACGCTTATTGGCCTGTACAAGGCGCTTGGCTATTCACGCGAGCGCATCCTGTCCAAATACGTGGACTATGCGCTGTGGGCATGTCTGATCGGCGGCGTGCTCGGCAACATCATCGGATTTGTGGGCCTGCCGCTGTTCCTGTTTACGGTGTTCGACGACATGTACTCGCTGCCCCAGATGCTGCTCTCGTACGACATCGTGTCCTCAATCGTCTCGGTGGCGCTGTTTGCCGTGGGCGTGGTGGGCGCTACGATTATCGCCTGCCGCCACGAGATGGCCGAGGCCCCGGCCTCGCTCATGCGTCCCAAGGCCCCACGCGCCGGCTCTCGCATCTTGCTTGAGCGCATCGGCTTTATCTGGCGCCGCATGGGCTTTTTGAACAAGGTGGCAGCACGTAACCTGTTCCGCTACAAAAAGCGCGCTTTTATGACCATCTTCGGTATCGCCGGCTGCACGGCGCTCGTGATCTGCGGTATGGGCATTCGCGACACGTCGGTGGCGCTTTCGCCCAAACAGTACGGGCATATCACGCGCTACGACCTGCTGGCGGTCGCCAATCCCGACGATTTTTCGCAGACGTGCGCGGCATTGGATGAGCGCAGCGCGGCCAATGATTTCAACGTGACCGTGACCTCGACCCTGCCGATTATGACCGACAACGTCACCTTTACGTTTGGCGGCAAGAGCGAGACCGTGCAGCTGATCGTGGTGCCCGATGACCGCACGAGTGACTTGGGCGATTACGTGCGTCTGGAGGATGAGTCCAAAGAACCGCTGCCTTTGCGTGACGGAGACGTGTATCTGAGCAAAAGTTCACAGCTGGTGCTGGGGATTCAGCCGGGCGATACGGCTCACGTCCAGGATTCGTCGCTCAATGTTGCCAAGGTCAAAGTCAGCGACATTTCGCTTAACTATCTGGGCAACACGCTTTACATGACGCAGGGCACCTATGAGCGTGCGTTCGGTCGAAGCGTACGCCTTAACGGCGTCTTTGTGCTGCTTAAGGGTTCGTCGGCCGACCAGATTGCGTTTAGCAAGAATCTTAAGAGTGACGGTTGGCTTACGATTTCGAGCACGGCCGAGCATTGGGAAAACTATGAGGCGAACTTTACGATTATCAATTCGGTCGTGGTGCTCGTGACCTTTATGGCGGCGTGCCTGTCGTTTGTGGTGGTGTTTACGCTGTCCAACACGAACATCTCCGAGCGCGAACGCGAGCTGGCGACCATTAAGGTGCTGGGCTTCCGCCGTGGCGAGGTGCACCATTACGTGAACAAGGAGACGTTGATCCTCACGGCGATTGGCGCCGCGCTGGGCGTGCCGCTAGGCGGCTTGCTGGCCGAGAGCTTTACGTACATTTTGCAGATGCCGTCGCTGTACTTTGACGTCGAGGTCGAGCCGCTAAGCTACGTGCTCGCCGTGGTGCTTTCCTTTGGCTTTACGTTTATCGTCAACCTCGCCACCAATCGTACCCTCAACAAGATCGACATGGTCGGCGCCCTCAAGAGTGCCGAGTAACCTGTCCTGGGATTCAAGTTCTAGCGAGCTGCCGACGCGCCCACAGCAACATTTTTGCATAAACTGCCCCTTCGAATGTATATTTCGGCGGGGCGGTTGCTTTTTGCCCACGGGTACCCCAGGGGGC
>UQUD01000089.1 GCA_900544225.1 uncultured Collinsella sp. | reverse complement strand
CGCGCGCGCAGCAAGGCCGCGGGCTCAAGCGTCACGCCCTCGCGACCAAGGCTCGCCGTCAGCGTGGCCAGCGGCCCCTCCTCGTGCGAGAGCGGATAGCTGTCCAGATCGACATCGGCAAACAGCACGGCATCGTAGCTGCCGGGGCGCAGAGCTGCCGCATCGGCAAGCGAAGCAAAACGAACCTGAACACGTGGCGCACGGTCAACCTCGTGGGTCTCGTAATCGTAGGCGGTGCTACGCTTGTCCACCTTGGTGCGAATGCCATCGAGCACGGGCACGGTCGCGGCCTGCGACACGTCGAGCGCGCGGGCGCCATTCATAAGGATGTCGATGACGTGGCGCAGCAAGGTCACCTCCGCCTGGCGACGAGCCTGACCGTCAAGGCCTCCAAGGGCGCGATCGGGCAACGCCTCGGCGACGGCAAGCATGGCCTTAAGCGCCGTCACGGGCTTGTCACGCCACAGCGCCTGGAACACGTCCGAAACCACACACGGTACGTTCTTAAACCAGTTGTCGTCGCTCGCCGCCCTGCGCGCGCCCCTCACCTGGCCCTGGACGCTCTGAAGCAGGCTCTTAACGCCCGCGGTAGTCTTGCTACGCGAGAGACGCATATTCTTATCGAAGGTACGGGCATTGACGGCATCGGCGCCCGAAAGCGGACTGTAGATCCAGTCGGTAAGCTCCGGCGCGGGCCACCACTCGGTCTTTGACGCCGCGCCCTCATCGGCGGCCTTCATGCGCTCGATCAGGCCGGCAAGCGCCGCAAACTGCCTGCCCGCAATGGACTGGGAAAACGCCGTGAACTCAACTGTCTCGGCAGCGATATGACGAGCTGCCAGACGAGAGGCGAGCTCACCGAACAGCTGGGGTGCCCGGGCAGAAACGACGAGCACGCGCACGGGGTCGGTGGGCGTTGCAGTGGCTTTATCGGCCTTGGACTCCTTGTACGCTTTCACCAACTTATCGATGGCGTCCGCATAGACATGAGCACGGGCATGGGGGCCGGCGACCTCAATAAAGACAGGCTGAGCGGCGGTCCCGCAAGCGGCATCAGACGCGACGGCGTCCTCCCCCAGCGGCGCGACCTCAAACAGCACACCGCGGGCATCAAATGCCACGGCAAGCTCCTCGCGCATCGCCGCCTGCTCGCGGGCAAGCAGCACGACGACCTCTCCCCCATTGTTCGCCACGGCAGACAGCAGCTCGAGCAGGCCGTGCGTAAACGACGTGATACCGCGCACGCATACGGCGCGAGTGCACGCCGGCAGGCTATCGGCCAGGACACCGGCCATAATGTCGGCTGCCTCGCAGGGCTCGACCATATCTCGACGGTCCAAACCGTCCGCATATGCGCGCAAAAGCTCGAACACACGAGCCTCGGCATCGCTTTTTGGCTCAGGCTGGCAATTGTTTCCACGGCATCGCTCGGCCGTCGTCCCCGCCACACCCGGCAGCACGTCGCGGGCCATGCGCGCGAGCATGCGCACCGTGCCCTGACTGCGCGAAAGCGGCTGCAAATCGGCATCGTCGAGACGCGTTACCATGTCCGAAAACAGCATCTGGCGTTGCAGGTTGTCCACGAAACCGCGTCCGTCGCCCAAAAGCTCCCAAAGCGAGCGAAGCCACGATGTAGGCGTCTTGTAGTCGATACCTAGTGAAACCCCGGCTTCCGCCGCATCATGACGGCACAGGTCGAGCTCGGCAAACGTAGGCGCCAGCAGCACGGCACGTCCGTGGCGGGCAATAAGGTCGGCAAGCAACGCCGACTCGGCATCGCTCAAATCCGTGCCGGCATTGGTGGTATAGATTCGAACAGGCATGGTCCTCCGCTCAAACTGTTCGCAATAATCAATGTATCCATCCTACCCGCCCAAGCGGACAGATTTGCCCCACGCCAACAGATTTGATCCCTTGGGGACGGAGGAAAACGGATCACCGAGGGGGTCTGTCTAACCCGGTGATCCGTTTTCCTCCGTCCCCAGGGGATCAAAAAACCGCCCCCGGAGGAGCGGTTTTGCACAATTCGTTTTTGGCGCGGCCTACTCGCCATCCTCCAGTTTAATGAGAATCTTACGGTAGCCACCGTACTCGCCGTTGAGTGCCTTGGACACACGGCTCACCGTGGTGGACGAAGCGCCGGTACGCGCCTGAACCTCAACATAGGGCTCACCCTCGTCCAGGTAACGCGCGACCTGCAGACGCTGCGATAGATCACAAATCTCGCGCGGCGTGCAGATATCGGTCAAGAACGCTTGGATATCTTTCTCGTCGTCCAAAAGGCTAAATGCGTGGACCAGCTGCTTGACATCAGGCTTGTCAAACATGTTCTCGATATTCATCGATCACCGCCAAACCCGCCAAAAGGCATCGAAGTTGATACTGACATCGGACATCGTTCGCCCGTTCTATGCAATAGGGCAACGCCTGTGGCTTTTGCCCGTAGCAGTGTAGCACACCACCAAACTAAAGCGACAAGACTCTCTGCCAGCGGCGCGTTTTCTAGGACGAACGCCGTTTTGAAACCGAATACGCACGCAAGCTCCATGAATATCTGAGACAATGGGCGCCCAAACAGGGCCGTGCCCGCGCATCTATCCGAGTTGCAAAGGCACGTGCCTCTCACGCCTCTTTGCCACGTCTTGCGCAAGAAAGGATTTCCACCATGCGCTTTATGCTTAACTGGCTCTTTACCTCAATCGCCATCGCGATCGCAACGTTTCTCGTCCCCGGCATTCAGCCCTTCGGCATAGCCGACGCCTGGGTGTGTTTTGCCTTCGTGGGACTGTTCCTCAACATCGTCGACTCGCTCGTCAAGCCGTTCCTGACGGTCATCTCGCTGCCGCTCACTATTATCACGCTTGGTATTTTTCAGCTCGTAGTCAACAGCTTTATGCTCGAGCTGGCCAGCTACCTGTCGGTCAATCTGCTGGGCGCGGGTATCTCCATTGCCAGCTTTGGATCGGCCTTTATGGGCAGCATCCTGGTATCCATCATGCGCAGCATTCTCGACAGCGTCGCCAGGAACTAAAGCGACCGGATTCGGACCGCCACAACACACCTAAAGAAGGCCGTCCATCGCAACGATGGGCGGCCTTATCATTTGTCGAGCCTCAGAGGGCAAGAAAATCCAGCATTTCTGCCCCGTCCCCAAATGACAGGTGGGGCTAGATGACGTAGTCGTAGCCCTCGTTGGGGGCGACGAGCGCATCGAGCGTCACGCCGTCGAGGTAGTCGTTAATGAGCTTGTCCAGGTTCTTCCACACGCCGAGTGTAGGGCACTCGTCCGAACGCGAGCAACCCTTGCAGTCGCCGTCTAGGCATGCGACCGGCGCCAGGCTGCCCTCGGTCAGGCGCAAAATCTCGCCCACCGTGTACTGCTCGGGCGGGCGCGTGAGCACATAGCCGCCGCCCTTGCCGCGCATGCCCGAGAGCATATTGGCGCGCACGAGCGTGGCCAGAATATTCTCGAGGTACTTCTCCGAAATACCCTGACGCGCCGCAATCTCTTTAAGCGGGATACGGCCTGCCGCCTGGTGCTCGGCCAGGTCGACCATAACGCGCAGGGCATATCTGCCCTTTGTGGAAACCAACATATATAGTGCTGCCTTTCGGTCTTTTAATTCGTAGAAATTCTAGCCGAAAAATTGGTTTTGAAAATACCTATTCCCGTCAAGCTGGTTAATCGACTCGTAATAATCTTCTATTTCCTATTGCGTTACTAGGCTTTACTGTCTACTATGCTTGCCAACAGCAAAAAGAACAACCCATGAGGTTTGTGGGTTTCGCTGTTACACACACCGTGAAACCACACGGTATCCAGTCATTTGAACACTTTGGAGGTTCACCATGAGCAATGTTTACACGTCCATCGATCAGCTTATCGGCCACACCCCGCTTCTGGAGCTCACTCACTTTGAGGCCGATGAGGACCTCAAGGCCCGCGTACTCGTCAAGCTGGAATACTTCAACCCCGCCGGCTCCGTCAAAGACCGCGTCGCCAAGAACATGATCGACGAGGCCGAGAAGGCCGGCAAGCTCGTGCGCGGCGGCGACTACACCATCATCGAGCCCACGAGCGGCAACACCGGTGTCGGCATCGCCTCGGTGGCGGCAGCTCGCGGCTACAAGGTGATCATCACCATGCCCGAGACCATGTCCGTCGAGCGCCGCAAGCTGATGCAGGCATATGGCGCACAGCTCGTACTCACCGACGGATCCAAGGGCATGAAGGGCGCCATCGCCAAGGCCGAGGAGCTGCAGAAGGAGACACCCAACAGCATTATCGCCGGCCAGTTTGTAACCCCCGCCAACCCCGCCATCCACAAGGCCACGACCGGCCCCGAGATCTGGGATGACACCGACGGCAAGGTCGACATCTTCGTCGCCGGCGTTGGCACCGGCGGCACCGTGACCGGCGTGGGCGAGTTCCTCAAGGAGCAGAACCCCGAGATTAAGGTCGTCGCCGTTGAGCCCGCCACCTCCCCGGTGCTCTCTAAGGGCCAGGCCGGCCCGCACAAGATCCAGGGCATCGGCGCAGGCTTTGTGCCCGACGTCCTCGACACCCAGATCTATGACGAAATCATCCCCGTCGAGAACGACGACGCCTTTGCGACCGGCCGCGCCGTGGGCCACAAGGAGGGCGTGCTCGTGGGCATTTCGTCCGGCGCCGCCGTGTGGGCCGCACTGCAGCTGGCCAAGCGCCCCGAGAACGAGGGCAAGACCATCGTGGCCCTGCTCGCCGATACCGGTGAGCGCTACCTGTCCACGGCACTCTTCCAGGACTAGGGCCTGTCGCCCATAGGTTGAGCCCAGGACGAACCGGTCTCCTCTCTCCCGGCAGTCTGAGCCCATCCCATCAGGGCGCCCCACGAGTCGTCCGAACTTGCTACAATGTCTGCGGCGCGGAACCAGCCTCCCGCGCCGCTTTTCTTTTTTGGCCACATGCCACCAAGGAGAACCTCCCCATGCACAACAAGCGCGTGCTCGTCGCCATGAGCGGCGGCGTCGATTCCAGCGTGACCGCGTACCTGCTCAAGCGCCAGGGCTACGAATGCGTCGGTGCTACCATGCGCCTCACCTGCCCCGTGCCCGACCCCGCCACGGGCATGAGCAAAGTCGACCGCGACATCGCCGATGCAAAGGCTGTCGCCGAGCGCCTGGGGATACCCCACCACGTGCTCGACCTGCAGCAAACCTTCGACCGCAGCGTTATCGAGCGCTTTGTGAACGCCTACCAGGAAGGACTGACGCCCAACCCGTGCATCATCTGCAACCGCCACATTAAGTTTGGCGCGCTGCTCGATGCGGCGCTGGACATGGGCTGCGACTACATCGCCACAGGTCACTACGCCAAAACGAGCCAGGCGTCCGACGGCACCTGGCAGCTGAACCGCGGCGAAGATCCCAAAAAGGACCAAAGCTACTTTTTGTATTCGCTCACGCAAGAGCGCCTGGCACGCACGATCTTTCCGCTGGCTGGGCTGGACAAAGAGCGCGACGTGCGCCGCATTGCCGCCGAGCAGGGCTTCATCAACGCCAAGAAGGCCGAGAGCGAGGATATCTGCTTTATCGCGGACGGCGACTACGCGGGCTATATCGAGCGCCGCTGCGGACATCCCGCTGCACCGGGCGACATTGTGTGGCGCGACGGCAGCGTGGTCGGACGTCATAACGGCGCACTGCGATACACCATCGGCCAGCGCAAGGGCTTGGGCGTCGCGATGGCGCATCCCGTGTACGTAACGGGCGTCGATGCCGCCAACAACATTGTGCATCTGGGCGAGGCCGAGGACCTGACGGCCGCAGCGCTCACGGCCAACGACTGGATCTGGAGCGCCCCTGCCGACCGCATGAAGGCAGAGCTCACGTCCGGCGGCATTCGCGTGGGCGCCAAGTACCGCTACCGTCAAAAGGACCAGGCAGCGACCCTTACGCGTGACGAAGACGGACAAATGCTGCTGACCTTTGACGAGCCACAGCGAGCCATCGCCCCCGGCCAGGCCGTTGTAGTCTATCGCGGCGACATCGTCCTGGGCGGCGGTACCGTGACCGGTGCCATCAAGTAGCCCCATCCCCTTCATGGCTGCGGTGAAATAGGGACTGTTTAAGCGTTTAAAACCGCCAAACAATCCCTATTTCACCGCAACTTAGAGAGGACGGCCTCGGTCGGTACTGCTGTGTCAGCCGAGGCCGCTGCATTGCTAACGCTGGACGTAGGCGCGGACCAGCTCAAAGGTGTTGCGCACGCCGTCGATGTGGCTGCGCTCGTAGTTGTGGCTCGCGTACACGCCGGGGCCGATCAGGCCGTGACGGATGTCGTAGCCGGCAGAGAGCGTGGCCTCGACGTCCGAGCCGTAATGCGGGTACACGTCGATGGCATAATCGAGCTCAAGCTCGCGCGCAATATTGGACAGCGTGGTCACCAGATCGTAGTTGTAGGGGCCACCCGAATCCTTGGCGCAAATCGACACCATGCGCTCGGTGCAGCCCAGGTCGTCGCCCACGCAGCCCATGTCAACGCTGATCATCTCGCGCGTGTCGGCCGGCACGAAAGCACCGCCGTGGCCGACCTCCTCGTACACGGTAAAGAGCAGCGACACCTTGCGCGAAAGCGACACCTCGCCATCAGCAACAGCGCGGGCAAGACCCAGCAGAATCGACGCCGACAGCTTGTCATCCAGGAAGCGGCTCTTGATGTAGCCGCTCTCCGTCACCGTGGTTCGCGGATCCATAGCGATGATGTCGCCGGTCTGAATGCCCAGCTCAAGCACATCGTCCTTGCTGTCGACATTCTCATCGAGCAGGATTTCCATGTTCTTCTCGATGGTCTTGACCGGCTCGTCGGCCACGTGCGCCGAAGGCTCGGTGTTAAGAACCACACCCGTGTACACATTGCCGTCACGCGTGTAGACGGTGCAGTTCTCGCCATCGGCCGTAGACCACTGATGCCCGCCGAGCGTCGTGGGACGCAGACGGCCATTGTCCTTAATGGAGCGTACCATGGCGCCCAGGGTATCGACATGGCTCGCCAACACGAGCGGCTCGCCCTCGCCACCAAGCTCAACGAGCACATTGCCCTTGTTAGAACGCTCGGGCCCAAAGCCCATATCGCGCAACGTTTCCATCAGATAATCAGTCGCCGCACGGGTATAGCCCGTCGGCGAAGCGATAGAAGTCAGCGTCTTAAGCTGTCCCGCGATATAGGAGAGCGTCTCCTCTAGAGAAGCATCGATTACAGAAGCCATGTGCATCCTTCCAAGCAAAACTAAGACCGAGTCCCGATTTTAACCGTTCTGCACGCGCAAGGCTCTGGGAGCCGAGCCACCTCCAGACGTCCTCGCGCCGATTTTGCGCACGCGCACGGCTTACAATCCCAATCTTGCATAAATCCTGTCGGTATCTGCATAGAAAGGAGGAATCTTTTTGCTTCGCCTCAGGGTACCCCACCTTGGACCGTGCAAAAAACGGAGTATTCAGCACCGTGGGCCCCAACGACCCCATCGCGAACGACAAAACGACGCGGTTACAGCAGTGTTGCAGGTCGTCGCAAAGCAGAAACTCA
>UQUD01000088.1 GCA_900544225.1 uncultured Collinsella sp. | reverse complement strand
AAAGCGGTACGCGAGCTGGGTTCAGAACGTCGTGAGACAGTTCGGTCCCTATCCTCCGTGGGCGCAGGAGAATCGATGGAGGCTGCCCCCAGTACGAGAGGACCGGGGTGGACGCACCTCCGGTGAACCGGTTGTCGACCAACGGCACGGCCGGGTAGCCGCGTGCGGCGCGGATAACCGCTGAAGGCATCTAAGCGGGAAGCCGTTCCAGGGATTAGTTCTCCTTCCGGTAAGGGCCCAGGTAGACTACCTGGTCGATAGACGGCAGGTGCAAGGACGGCGACGTCCTCAGCCGAGCCGCACTAATCGCCCGAGCTCTTCCGGAACCGCACCTCGCGGCCCGCGGGACAAGCGCTCATGCGCGGTCCGGGCACGAGGATGCCCCCGAGTCACCTTTCCTATGCGCCATGCGGCCCCCAGGGCACGTGAGAGGGACACCCGGACACCGTAACGGTGGGCGCCGCCCACCGGTCAGCGGCCAGAGCATGGGGGGCACGCCCGGTCCCGTTCCGAACCCGGAAGCTAAGCCCCATCGCGCCGAGAGTACTGCGGGGTCAGCCCGTGGGAGGCCAGGGCGCCGCTGACCGGTGGACGGCACCGAGCCGTCATCGACTTGAAGAAGGGGGAGGCCTCGCGGCCTCCCCCCTTTTTGCGTTTATAGGGCTATCACTCCACTGTCGCTGTGTTTTTGACCCTCGGTTGTCGCATCTTCTGCGAACGGGCTACAATATCTTAGTCTGTGCAGCATGGAGGTGATTATGGCCGAAGCCGGAATCGGCGTTGATATCGTCGAGATTTCCCGAATGAAATCAATCCTTGAGAAGACGCCCGCGTTTGCTCGGCGCGTGTTTACCGATGAAGAGCGTTCGTATTGCGATGCCTCGTCTCGTCCCGCCGCGCACTATGCTAGTCGTTTCGCTTCTCGCGAGGCGGTGCTTAAGGCGCTGGGAACGGGATTTAGCCAGGGTGTTGGCCGTAAAGACGTTTCCGTAACGCGCGATAAGCTCGGCAAGCCAAAAGCGCTGCTTTCGGGCCGTGCTCTCGAAATCGCCCAGGAATTGGGTGTTGTCGAGGTCGCTCTTTCTATTACTCTGACGGGTGACTTGGCTGTCGCTAATGCCATTGCGATCACCGAGGATGCTCGACCTAAACCCAAGGAAGAAAAAGTGACCACGAAGGAGCGCGTTGCTCAGACATTTAAAGAGGCTCGCTCTGTCTTGGACGAGCTCGAACAGCTGCAACAATCTGCTTTGTCGG
The DNA here is from genome assembly GCA_900544225.1 of uncultured Collinsella sp. Taxonomy (GTDB): domain Bacteria; phylum Actinomycetota; class Coriobacteriia; order Coriobacteriales; family Coriobacteriaceae; genus Collinsella. Next base: position 6,491 of record UQUD01000088.1, on the reverse strand, counting down.
AACATCTGGATGATGATCCGCAAGATGCGCTAGGAGCATAGATGAAACCGGTTTTGAGTACCGAGGAAGTCGTTCGCCTCGAAGATATTATCGAGCGTGAGGGCACCTCGAAGGCCGAACTCATGGAGTTGGCGGGCGAATTTGCTGCCAACGAGATTTTAAAGCTCAACCCCGATCGCGTTCTCGTATTGGTCGGTTTTGGCAATAATGGCGGAGATGGCTGGGTTGCCGCTGACATTTTGACGCATAAGGGCGTTGATGTTGATATCGTCTCTCCGGTTGAGCCGGATGAGATCCCTGCCGCTCTCGCTCGCCATGTTGCTCGCCGCACTGCTGGCCGCGACGTGCACGTGTGTGTCGGCCCCTCTCGTGATGAGCTGGAGGTGCTGATCGATAAGGCTGATGTTGTAGTCGATGCCATTTTTGGTACTGGTTTTCACGGTGATCTTCGTGCGCCGTTTTCAATTTGGATTCCCACGGTCAATGAAAATGCCGATCGCGTTGTCTCCATCGATGTTCCCTCGGGCCTGAATGCCGAGACGGGTGTGGTGGATGACGACTGCATTCGTGCCGAGCGTACGGTGACGATGATTGCTCCCAAGATCGGCTTATACAGCGCTGACGGTCCCGAATATGCAGGCGATCTGGTCTGCGGCGGTCTGTATGACCGCCTTGATGAGGTTATTGACGATGTCGACCATGCTGCCGAGATCGTGGAACCCGGTGACCTTGTGGACTATTTTGCTCCGCTGCCCACGAATATCGATAAGTACTCGCGCGGCTCGGTGCTCATTGTTGCCGGATCGGCGCAGTATCCTGGTGCGGCCATTATGGCTGCCAAGTCCGCTGCCCGCGCAGGCGCCGGCTATGTGGCAGTCGCGACTCCGGATGCGTGTGCCAACCTTATCCGCATGGCGCTCCCCTCGATTCCGGTCTTTGCTATTCCATCTGATTCCCGCGGTTCTTTTGGTGCCGCTGCGCGCATGACGGTATGTGAGATTGCCAAGAAATATAGCTGCGTGCTGTGTGGTCCCGGCATGACGACATCTGCCGGTGCCATGCAGGTGGTTTCGGGTCTGCTTGAGCTCGACGTACCGCTTATCTTGGATGCCGATGCTCTCAACTGCCTTGCCAAGATTGCAATCGATGGCATCGACAGTAATCCCGAGATGTATCGTCGTGAGCAGCCGCTCGTTATGACGCCGCATTATCGTGAGCTTTCGCGTCTCGTCGCCGGTGATGAGGTCAATGACCTTGGAACCGCGATTGCCGCCGCGCAAAAGGTTGTCTGGGCCGCCGGTTCCGATAACCTCGTTGTTATCGCTAAGGGCCCGACGACGGCCATTTGCGGTGTTGAGCGCGTGCTGCTGCCGCTCTCTGGCCCGGCGTCGTTGGCGACCGCTGGCTCGGGTGACGTCCTTGCGGGTATTCTGGCCGGCACGCTAGCCACCATGCGCGACGAGATGGACCGCTGGGAGCTGCTGTACTCGTATGCCGTCGCGCTTCATAGCTATGCCGGTTTTGCCGCGGCGACGGAGTTTGGCGAGAAGAGCGTTATCGCGACCGATCTTATCGACTTGATCGGTCCCGCCATGGAGTTGGCGGCAAAGGATGCGCTCGATGATCTGGGAATCACGGACGAAGGGTCGGATGACTAATTATGAATAAAGCCGATTTGACGCGTTGGTCCTGGGTCGAGATCGACCGCGGGGCGCTTCGCCGCAACACGAGGGCCTATAAGAATTTGCTGAATCCGCGTCAGCGCCTGTGCTGCGTGGTTAAAGCCGACGCTTATGGTCATGGAGCCGTTGAGTGCGCCAAGATCATGTATTCGGCCGGCGCCGACATGTTTGCCGTGGCGACGGTTAACGAGGGTGTTGAGCTCCGACAGGGCGGGATTACGAAACCCGTCCTTATCCTAAGCGAGCCGCCTATCGAGGCCATTCCGACGTTGCTCGAGTTCGATATCATGCCCTCGGTCTATACGTCCGACTTTGCTCTTGCGTATGGCGAATGTGCCGTCGCGGCGGGCAAGGTGGGCAAGTATCATCTCGCCATCGAGACGGGCATGAACCGCATCGGCGTACATTACACGCAGGTGCTCGACTTTGTCCGCGGTATTGATTTCCATCGCGGTATTCAGTGCGACGGCGTATTTACGCACTTCGCCACGGCCGATGAACCTTCGGGCTGGGACTACAAGCTGCAGTGTCAGCGCTTTACCGAGGCCGTTCAAGCCATTAAGGATGCGGGTTTTGAGTGCGGTATCGTGCATTGCGCCAACACGCCGTCCTCGATGCTCGACCCCTCGATGCATTTTGATATGATTCGCGCCGGCGTTGGCTTGTATGGCATGCAGCCGTGCGAGCTGAGTAGCCGTGTGATGCAGCTCGATCCCGTTATGAGCGTTCATGCGCGCGTGACGCGCGTGGCGCACCCTGCGATGGGCGAGGGCGTGGGCTACGGTTTTACCTACCGCGTACCGCGTACGCGCGTTCAGATCTGCACGCTGCCGATCGGTTATGCCGACGGCCTATCGCGTACGCTTTCCAATCGTATGGATGTGCTGTATCGCGGCGAGCGCGTGCGTCAGGTTGGCAATATCTGCATGGATCAGTTTATGGTCGCCATTCAGTCCAACCCGGCACACGAGATTCCCGAGGCCGAGTATGGTGACGAGATGATTATTGCCGGCCGCGATGGCGATGCCGAGATCACTATGGACGAGATGGCCCGACTGCGCGGAACGATTAACTACGAGGTCGCCTGCGGCTTTGGCATGCGTCTCGACAAGGTCTACGTGTAGGAGCCGCTATGGGCGTCATGCACATCCCCGGCCATACCCATCAGGCGCCACGTGAGGTCGCACTCGAGGAGATTGAGGCTGTTTTAGGCGACTGCCATCTCTGCCAGCTCTATCAGTCGCGCCATAACATCGTGTTTGGCGTGGGAAACCCCCACGCTCGCGTCATGTTTATTGGTGAAGCACCGGGTCGCAACGAGGATTTGCAGGGCGAACCCTTTGTGGGGGCGGCGGGTGAAGACCTCAACGGCATTTTGTCCCTGGCAGGTCTTAAGCGCGAGGACGTCTATATCGCCAACGTGCTTAAGTGTCACCCGCCGGGAAACCGCAATCCGCGTCCCGAGGAAGTGCTGGCTTGCTCACCGTTTTTGCGCGAGCAGATTCGAAGCATCTGGCCCGATATCATCGTGACGCTCGGTAACCCCGCAACGCACTTTGTGCTCAAGACCGAGATCGGCATTACCAAGCTGCGCGGCAGGTTCCATCAGATGGGCCACTTTGTGGTGATGCCGACGTTTCATCCTGCGGCGGCGCTGCGCAATCCGGCGTGGCAGGAGTTGCTGGAGGAAGACTTTAAGATGCTGGGCGACTATCTGGAGCGGCACCCCGCGCCGGAGACCGCCTCGGAATAATAAGGAGCGTATATGTCCCTGGAGCGCCTGGGGGTAGGTACCTATAGAACGGCCCGTACTGCCGATACGGAGCATTTTGGCGAGCTGGTCGCACCGTGTCTAGAAGATGGCGATGTGCTGATCTTGACCGGCGGCCTCGGGGTGGGCAAAACCCACTTTACCAAGGGCGTTTCGCGCGCTCTGGGCGATGAGCATATGGTCACAAGCCCTACGTTCGCACTCATGGCCGTTCATGACCAAGGGCGTATTCCGCTGTTCCATTTTGATCTGTACCGCCTGGAGCATGCCTACGAGCTTGAGGATACGGGCATTTTTGACGTGCTGGGCTATGAGGGTGTTTGCCTGCTGGAATGGGGCGAGCAGTTTCAGGATGAACTGACAGATGAGTATCTTTCGGTGACGCTTAAGCGCGACGAGGACGACAGCGACGTGCGAACGATAACGCTCGAGGCGCACGGCGAGCGCGCTAGGGAGCTTTCCCATTTGATAGATAAGGCTGTACAAGATGAGCTTGCATAACGATAACGCGCTGGTGGTGGCGCTCGATACATCGACCGACATGCTTGCCTGCGCGGCAAGCTGGATTGATGGGCAGACGGGTGAGGCGAAGCTGGTGATTGGCGACCATATGTGCCGTCGCCATGCCAACGTGGAGCTCGTGAATACTGTTGATGGCGTACTGAAGCAGACCGGCCTGGATCGCAGCGATGTCGGCTGTTATGTGGTCGGCCGCGGCCCGGGTTCGTTTACGGGCGTGCGCATCGGCATCTCCACCGCAAAGGGTCTGGCACGCGGTGCCAACGTGCCGTTGCTGGGCGTGTCGACACTTGACGCTTGCGCCTGGACAGCATGGAAGGCCGGCGTACGCGGCAAGCTTGGTGTTCTTGCCGATGCCATGCGCGGCGAGGTGTACCCGGCGCTCTATGTGCTGGGGGATGAGGGTCCCGAGCGTCTGTTTGAGCGCGAGCGCGTGGTCAAGGCCGCCGTGGCGCTTGATGAGTGGCGCCAGACCGCGGACTGGGATCAGGTTCAGTTAACTGGTGACGGTCTCGTGCGTTATGGCAAACTGCTGGGCGAGGATGAGACGGCGCGTTGCGTGGAGCGAGACCTGTGGTGGCCCTCGGGCGAGGGCCTGCTGATGGCGCACGCCGCAGGCGATGGCGATCCGGCTCGCGTCTTGCCGATCTATACGCGCCTTTCGGATGCTGAGGAAAACGAGCGCAGGCGTCTTGGGCTTGCCGAGAGCGCGCAGAGTGAAATTACGGGCGTGGCTGATGAGCTCGCCGGTCGCCATCTGCAGTTCCGCCCCATGGGTGCGGCTGATGCCGAGGGTGCGAGCGCTCTGGAGGCAGCCTGCTTTGAAGGCGCCGGGCACGAGGCATGGACCCCGAGTATGTTCCTGTCCGAGCTGGGTCAGGACGTTGCCGCTCCGCGCAGCTGGTGGGTTGCGCACGATGACGGCCAGCTCCTGGGCCTTGCCGGCGGTATGGTCGTCGACGGGGACGTGCAGATTATGGACGTTGCCGTCGATCCGGCGCATCGCCGCGAGGGCATCGCCCGCAAGCTTCTGTCGCACGTGAGCTATGACGCGCAGATGCTCGGCTGCACCACGGCTTCGCTTGAGGTTGAGGACGGCAACGAGGCCGCAATTGCGCTCTATGCCGCTCTGGGCTTTACCGAGGCGGGTCGTCGCCGTGGCTATTACGGTGCCGGCAAGGATGCCATCGTCATGACGGCGCCGCTGCCCCTGGTGCTTCCTCTCGACAATGCCTCGCCCGAGCCGACGGCTGCCGAACAGCGTGTATGGCCGCTGCCCGCGCCCGAACGCAACGCTGAGGAGCGTGCCGAAATCGAGCGCCGCCGCCTGGTGCTTGCCATCGAGAGCTCCTGCGACGAGACAGCCGTGGCAATTATCGATGCGGACGGCAAGATGCTGGCCAACCAGGTGTCGACGCAGATTGATTTTCATGCCCGCTTTGGCGGCGTGGTACCCGAGATTGCCTCGCGCAAGCACGTTGAGGTCATCGTGGGCGTCGTAGATGCGGCGCTTGAAGATGCCGCGGCGTCGCTTGGCCTTGAGGGCGGGGCGATTGCGCCAAGTGAGCTTGCCGCCGTGGGCGTGACGCAGGGTCCGGGCCTGGTGGGCGCCCTCGTGGTGGGCGTTGCCTTTGCCAAAGGCTTTGCCTACGCTGCCGGTAAGCCGCTCGTATGCGTCAACCATCTGGAGGGGCACCTGTTTGCCAACCTGCTGGCGCAACCCGACCTCAAACCGCCGTTTATCTTCACGCTTGTCTCGGGTGGGCACACCATGCTCGTGCACGTGAAGGCGTGGGGCGACTACGAGGTGCTCGGTGAGACGCTCGACGACGCTGTGGGCGAGGCCTTCGACAAGGTAGCCAAGGCGTTGGGTCTGGGCTATCCCGGTGGCCCCATCATTTCCAAGCTGGCCGAGACGGGCAACCCCAAGGCGATCGATTTCCCCCGTGCGCTTAACAGCAGGGGAGACTATCGTTTCTCGCTTTCGGGCCTCAAGACGGCGGTGACGCTCTACATCGAGCAAGAGACCAAAGCCGGGCGCACGATTCACCTGCCCGATCTGGCGGCTTCGTTTGAGGCGGCTGTCTTTGACGTGCAGTACAAGAAGGCCAAAAACGCATTGCACGCTACCGGATGTAAGGAATACTGCATCGGCGGCGGCGTCTCGGCCAACCCGCATCTGCGCGAGATGATGATCAAGAAGCTTGGACGTCAGGGGATTCGCGTAACGGTGCCGCCCTTGTCTGCCTGTACCGATAACGCAGCCATGATCGCGGAGGTCGCTCGCCGTAAATTCGACCGAGGTGAAATCTCGCCGTTCGACGTCGACGCCGATCCAAACATGACGCTGTAGCCGTACGGGTGCGGTCCCCGACGCTGCCCGGGCGCCAGCGGCCGCATATGAACTTTCCTGCTCTACAGTCCTGCTCACGACGGAGGCCACATTAAGTGGCCTCCTGTTCGTGCGGAACTCGCGATAAAGTTCATATGCGGCCGCTGGCGCCCGGGCAGCGTCGGGG
>UQUD01000087.1 GCA_900544225.1 uncultured Collinsella sp. | reverse complement strand
CGAGCAAGGTGCCTTGAAACGAGGCGGCATTGACCTTCTGGTCATGCCGCCGAAGCTGAAAGGCAGATTGCCGCTCTGGCGGGCTTGCAGCGTCGGCTGGTTACGCGGGTTGGTAAACCCGCGTAACTACCTACTCCCGAGCTCCGTACTGCTCGTAGTAGGCGTCGATGGCGGCCTTGAGCTCGTCATCGATGACGACCTTGCCATCGATCTCGTGGTTGTAGAGGGTCTCGACGACCTCGGCCATGGAAACGATGCTCGCGACGGGGAAACCGTACTTGGCCTCGATCTCCTTCTGCGCGGTGGTCACGCCGCCCTTGCCGACCTCCATGCGGTTGAGGGACACGATCAGGCCCTTGATTTCGACGTCGGCAGCAGCCTTAACCTTGGGATAGGTCTCGTCGATGGACTTGCCGCTGGTGGTGACATCCTCGACCATGACCACGCGATCGCCGTCCTGGGGCTCATAGCCCAGCAGGTTGCCCTTGTCGGCGCCGTGGTCCTTGGCCTCCTTGCGGTCGCAGCAGTACTTGACCTCCTTGCCGTACAGCTCGTGGTAGGCAATTGCGGTCACGACGGCCAGCGGAATGCCCTTGTAGGCCGGCCCAAACAGCACGTCAAAATCGTCGCCAAAGTTATCGTGGATGGCCTGGGCGTAATACTCGCCCAGCTTCTTGAGCTGATAGCCCGTCACGTAAGCGCCGGCATTCATAAAGAACGGAGACTGACGGCCGCTCTTGAGCGTAAAGCTGCCGAACTTAAGGACGTCGGACTCAACCATAAACTTGATGAACTCTTGCTTGTAAGCCTCCATGCGGGCTCCTCTCGTAATCGCGTACGTGCCTTCCAGTTTAGCGCAGGCGAAGCGTCGATGCGGGCGCGCTTTGGGGCCACGGCATTCTGTAAAGGCTTTGTCAGAGGGAATGGTTTTCCGAACAATGGGGTTGACATGTCAAACCCCCTCATCAAGAATACGGGCGGATTAAAAAGGGGTACGAGATACCCAAAGCGCGCTGCGCTCAGCCTTTAGGAGGTGTGCCATGGAAGGCAGTCCTAGTCGAAAAACCTGCATGTCGCCCTCGGCACGCCGCGAGGACTCCGCACACGCATAAACGCCACCGGCAGATCGTCAACCCCCCCACAAAGGTGCCTGTCCCCTTTGTGGTAGTTCGTGAGCTTGACGTGAGCGACATCTAGGTTTTTTGCAACTCAATACGACACGTACGCTAACTCCCTTCAACAAGGAGGACCCTATGCTGATGCTCAAAACCGCCACGGTTCTCGAAGCCACCCCCAAGCGCCGCCGCACGGCGCGCCCTGCAGCTCGCACCGGCCTGTCCAAGAACACCATATTCGCCGCCACCCATAGCGCCGAGGACGCTCTCGTACTGCTTGACGCCACGGCAAACGGCCTCACCGCCGAGCAGGCAACCGAGCGCCTGGATGCCGCCGGCCCCAACACCATCGAAGCGCCGACCAAGACGCTCGCCCGCCGCATCGCCGACGCGTTCATCGATCCCTTCGCCGGCATCCTCGCCGCGCTCGCGCTGGTCTCACTCTACATCGACGTGCTCGCCGTGCCCGAGCCGCAGCGCGACCCCTCCACGGTCATCGTCATCGGCATCATGCTGCTGGTATCGGGCGGTATGAAGTTTATCCAGGAAGCCCGCAGCGGCAATGCGGCAGAGGCCCTCAAGGACCTGGTCTCCAACACTTGCACCGTCCTGCGCGACGGCGAGCGCATCGAGATCCTCTTCGACGAGCTCGTCCCCGGCGATGTGATCCGCCTCTCTGCCGGCGATATGGTGCCGGCAGATGCCCGCGTCATCACCGCGCGCGACCTGTTTGTCATCGAGTCCGCACTCACCGGCGAGAGCGAGGCAGTCGAGAAGACCGCTGCCGTCACCGTCGTCGAGGGCGCCGACGGCTCCGCGCCGCCACTCTCTGCCTGCAAGAACATCGTCTTTACCGGCACCTCCGTGCAAAACGGCACCGCCATGGCGCTTGTCGTTGCCACCGGCTCGGACACCTACCTGGGCGGCATCGCCAAGATACTCAACGGGCGCGGCGAAAAGAGCGCGTTTGACCGCGGCGTCTCGAGCGTCTCCATGTTGCTCGTACGCCTCATGCTCGTTATGGCGCCGGCCGTCTTTGCCATCAACGCCGCCACCAAGGGCAACGTCATCGACGCGCTGCTGTTCGCCACGAGCGTGGCCGTGGGCATCACGCCGCAGATGCTCCCCGTCATCGTGACCACGAGCCTGTCGCAGGGCGCCAAGGACCTCGCCCGTCGCCAGGTTATCGTCAAGGAGCTGCCGGCGATTCAAAACCTGGGCGCCATGGACGTCCTGTGCTGCGACAAGACCGGCACCCTCACCGAAGACCGCATCGTGCTCGAGCGCTACCTCAACACCGATGGCAACGAGGACGCGCGCGTGCTGCGCCATGCGTTTTTGAACAGCTTCTTCCAGACCGGCCTCAAAAATCTTATCGACCTGGCCGTAATCGACCGTGCCGATGTGACACCCTCGACCGTCGCACCCGATTCCATGCTGGGCCAGAGCCTGCGCGACCGCTACACCAAGGTCGACGAGGTTCCCTTCGATTTCTCGCGCCGTCGCCTGAGCGTAGTTGTCGCCGATGCCCAAGGCAAAACCCAGATGGTCACCAAGGGCGCTGCCGAGGAAATGCTCGAGATCTGCTCCTTTGTCGAAGTCGATGGCATCGCCCAGCCGCTCACCGAAGATAAGCTCGCCCAGATTCGCAAGCAGATCGCCGAGCTCAACGCCGAGGGCCTGCGCGTGATTGCCGTGGCGCAGAAGACCGATCCGCGCTGCGTGGGCGAGTTTGGCATTGCCGACGAGTGCGACATGGTGCTGATGGGCTTTTTGGCCTTCCTCGATCCTCCCAAAGCAAGTGCCGCGGGCGCCGTCGCAACCCTCGAGGCCAAGGGCGTAGCGGTCAAGGTCCTGACCGGCGACAACGACCGCGTCGCCGCCACCGTCTGCGAGCAGATCGGCATCGATGCGAGCAACGTCTTGCTCGGCTCCGAGATCGATGCGCTCGATGACGCCGAACTTGCCGAGCGCGCCGAGAAAACCCACCTCTTCGCCAAGCTCTCGCCGCTGCAGAAGGCGCGCCTGGTGCGCGTCATGCGCGAGCTGCTCGGCCACACCGTGGGCTTTATGGGCGACGGCATCAACGACGCCGCCGCCATGCGTGCGAGCGACTGCGGCATCTCGGTCGATTCGGCCGTCGACATTGCCAAGGAATCCGCCGATATCATCTTGCTTCAGAAGGACCTGGGTGTGCTCGAGCGCGGCATCATCGAAGGCCGCCGCACCTACGGCAACCTGCTCAAGTACCTCAAGACCACGGTGAGCTCCAACTTTGGCAACGTGCTGTCCGTGCCCGTCGCGAGCCTGTTCTTGCCGTTTTTGCCCATGAGCGCCCTGCAGCTGGTGCTGCTGTCGCTGGTCTACGAGATCGTGTGCATCGCGCTGCCGTGGGACACCGTCGATGACGCCTGGACTGCCCGTCCGCGCGCCTGGGACGCTGCGTCCATCAAGGGCTTTATGCTCGAGCTGGGCCCCGTGAGCTCGCTGTTTGACATCGTGACCTTCGCCGCGCTCTTCTTTGTGGTGTGCCCTGCCACCGTGGGCGCAAGCTGGTCCGAGCTTGCCGCCGCGGGCGACGTCGCGGGCATGGCGGCCTTTGCGGCGCTCTTCCAGAGTGGTTGGTTTGTCGAGTCCATGTGGTCGCAGACACTCGTGATCCACATGCTGCGCTCCCCGCATCTGCCGAGCCTGCGCGATCACGCCGCGCCCGCCCTGTGCGTTCTCACCGTACTGGGCCTGGCACTCGTCACCTGGCTACCGGCAAGCCCCATCGCCGATGCGCTCGGCCTCATGCCGCTGCCGGCGAGCTTCTTCGCGCTGCTCATCGGCATCGTCTCCGCCTACATCGAGCTCACCCAGCTGGCAAAGCGCCGCTACATCGCCCGCCACGGCGAGCTACTGTAGCGAGCAGACGGAAAACACCCCGCCAGCTGCCGTTACCGCTACCGCGGCTGCCGACGCCGTTGCCTCTGCCGCTGTCGCAGTCTGTCCCCTCAGTAGTTGCGGTGGAATAGTTCCTGTTTAAAGCCCCATGACTTTAATTTAGGGACTATTCCACCGCAACTTATTGGAGGATTAGCTAGTCCTTGGGCGTCCAGGACCAGAAGAAGTTGATAAGGGCCACACGCGAGGCGGTGTCGGTCTTTTTGTTGATCGAGGAAATGTGGCGGTAGAGCGTGGAGCGCGAGAGGAAAAGCGTTGTGGCGATGTCCTGGACGCTCTGGTCCGAAACGACCAAGACCTCAAGAATATCGCGCTCGCGCCTTGTAAGCCCAAAGGTGACGACGAAGGCATCGAGGCGTTCATCGGACGTGGGCTCCGCGGCCTCCACCACTCATTTAAGCACGTCCCCAATGAGTGGCCGAAGAACGTCCCCGGTGACTAGTCAAAAATGGGCCATGTGTCCCAGTTGTGGAGACTCCTTGAGCCGTCTGGGTATCGTGAAAGATCGTGCACTCCCCCATCATCAAAAGTGACACACGCTACCTGTTGATGGGAGGCAGCCATGGGCTTCTTTGACAAGATGTTCGAGAAGAAAGAGTGCGCGATTTGCGGTACCGAGCTGGGGCTTTTGGGGAAGACCAAGATCAACGAAGGCTACCTGTGCAAAGAGTGCGCCGGCAAGCTCTCCCCCTTCTTCCACGGCCATCGCTCCAGCACCGCGGACGATATCCGCGAGCAACTCGCCTACCGCGAGGCCAATGCCGAACGCCTGGCGTCGTTCAACCCCACGCGCACGCTCTCTGCCGGGCGCACCAACATCATGCTCGACGAAGACGCGGGCCTGCTGATCATCACTTCGCAGAGCCGCTGGCGCGACGCCAATCCCGACATCATCGAGTTCTCACAGGTACTCGGCTGCGATATGGATATCGACGAGCATCGCACCGAGATCTATCGCGAGACCAAGGACGGCGAGCGCGAGAGCTACAACCCGCCGCGCTACGACCTGGATTACGACTTCAATCTGACCATCCATGTCAACACGCCGTACTTTACCGAGATCAACCTACGCGTGAACGACTCCACCATCGATCAGCGCGGTTCCATCGAATACCGCGAGGCCAAGCGCCAGGCAACCGAGGTCCGCGACGCGCTGGTGCAGCTGCGTCAGGAAACGCGCGACAGCGTCGTGGCCGCTAAGGCCCCCAAGACCGCGGTCACCTGCCCCTTCTGCGGTGCAACCACCATTCCCGATGCCAGCGGGCGCTGCGAATACTGCGGCGGCGCCATCGGTGCATAGCCTCCGGCAGCGAAAGGACCGATCATGGCCTTCGAGAGCGTCAACTATCAGTGCCCCGCGTGTGGCGGCCCCCTTCACTTTGCCAGTGCCGAGCAAAAGCTCGTCTGCGACTACTGCGATTCGCGTTTTGAAGTCGAAGAAGTCGAGGCCCTCTATCGCGAGCGCCAGGACAAGGCAGATGCCAAAGCCGATGCCGCAGCCGCGGCCCCCAAGCCTGCTGTCGACGATGCCGTGCAGGAGCTGGCTCAAAACGCCGGCTACATCTGCTCGTCGTGCGGCGCCGAGCTCGTGTCCGACGGCACCGTCGCCGTCACCACCTGCCCGTACTGCGGCAACTCCGCCGTGGCACCCGGCCAGCTCTCGGGCGACTTCTCACCCGACCTGGTGATTCCGTTTAAGCTCGGGCGCGACGATGTCATGGCCGCGCTCAAAGACCACTACAAGGGTAAAATCCTGCTGCCCAAGAGCTTTGTCACCGGCAACCACATCGACGAGGTCCAAGGCGTTTACGTGCCGTTTTGGCTCTACGGCGCCCGCGTTGACGGCGAAGTGTACTTTGACGCGACCAACGAGACCGTGACCGAGGAATCCGACCGCACCGTCACGACCACCGACCACTACGACGCCTACCGTAAGGGCAATATCTCGTTTGAGCGCGTGCCCGTCGACGGATCGTCCAAGATGCCCGACGGCCACATGGACGCCATCGAGCCGTTTGACTACGACGCGCTGCGCCCGTTCTCGGTCGCCTATATGCCCGGCTACATCGCCAACCGCTATGACGAGGATTGCGAAACCTGCAAGGCGCGCGCCGAGCGCCGCATGGAGGAGAGCACGATCTCAGCCCTGCGCGAGACCGTCGTCGACGAGTACGACGACGCCACGGTCGAAAGCAAGCAGCTCGACTACACCTGGGAAGAAAACGATTATGCTCTGTTCCCCGTGTGGATGCTCTCTACCTCGTGGAACGGCAAGAGTTACCTGTTTGCCATGAACGGCCAAACCGGCCGCATGGTCGGCGAGCTTCCCTGCTCCAAGCCCAAGCTCGCTATCGCCTCGGTGCTGTTCTTTGCGATCGGATTTGTCCTTTCCCAGATTCTCTTTATGGGCGAGAACGCCTTCGATCCGGATTACCTCACCTTTGATGTCGAGGGCATCCTCATCAACATCGTCGCGCCGCTGATCATCGTGATCATCGCAGACGTGCTGCTGGTAGGCCAGCTCAAGACGGCCAACGAGGCCACCCACGCCGACTGCTACTGCGGCGAGCTCGACCTGACCGAGAAGCACGACACCTTCAGCCACACCGAGACCACCGTTGTCATGAAGGACAACAAGGACGATTAGCCATTCTGACCAATACCACCCGGCCTTTGACGAGAAAGGAAGATCACCATGGGACTCTTGAAAGCTGGATTGGGTGCTGCCGGCGGCGTCATGGCCGACCAGTGGAAGGAATTTATCTATTGCGAATCGATGCCCGCTGACGTCTTGGCCTGCAAGGGCAGCAAGCGCACCGGCGGCCGCAGCTCCAACACGCGCGGCGAGGACAACATCATCTCCAACGGCTCCGTCATCGCCGTCAACGACGGCCAGGGCATGCTCGTGGTGCAAAACGGCAAGATCATCGAGGTCGCGCTGGAGCCCGGCGAGTTCGTCTTTGACACCGGCAGCGAGCCGAGCGTCTTTAGCGGCAACCTGGGCGACTCCATCAAGGAGACGTTCGCCAATATCGGCAGCCGCTTTACCTTTGGCGGCGACGCAGGCAAGGACCAGCGCGTCTACTTCATCAACACCAAGGAGATCATCGGTAACAAGTACGGCACCGCCTCGCCCGTGCCTTTCCGCGTGGTCGATAACAACATTGGCCTGGACGTCGACATCTCCGTTCGCTGCAACGGCGAGTATTCGTACCGCATCACCAACCCGCTGCTGTTCTACACCAACGTGTGCGGCAACGTGACCGATAGCTACACGCGCGATAAGATCGACAGCCAGCTTAAGTCCGAGCTGCTCACCGCCCTGCAGCCCGCCTTTGCCAAGATCTCGGAAATGGGCATTCGCTACAGCGCCATCCCCGGTCACACCACCGAGCTCGCCCGCGCGCTCAACGAGGTCCTCTCGGCCGACTGGCGCGACCTGCGCGGTGTCGAGATCGTGAGCTTTGGCGTCAACTCCATCGCCGCTTCGCAAGAAGACGAGCAGATGATCAAGGACCTGCAGAAGGCCGCGGTCATGCGCGATCCCACCATGGCGGCCGCCAACATCGCCAGCGCCCAGAGCGATGCGATGCGCGCGGCAGCCGCCAACCCCAACGGCGCGATGGCCGGCTTTATGGGCATGGGCATGGCAGGTGGCATGGGCGGCATGAATGCCAGTCAGCTGTTCGCCGCCGGCCAGGCACAGCAGC
>UQUD01000086.1 GCA_900544225.1 uncultured Collinsella sp. | reverse complement strand
GGACGCCGCCCTCTCAAGGCGGAGATCACCAGTTCGAATCTGGTACGGGCTACCATGTTTTAGATACCCGGTCTTTCGTAAGAAGGCCGGGTTTTTTATTGCAAGTGGTCTGGTCTGTTAATCCCATTTGCCTCATAGCTTTACGTTTTGCTCATCTCCCATACGGGTACAATAGGCCAGATACTTTGACGGTCAGAAGGAGCCTCATGACGGAGTCCTCTCAGCATAGTCCAAAGCCCCAGGTCGAGGTTTCTGGCGGCGATGACAACAAGGGCGCGCGTCGCGGCGCCATCTTTATCGGCGTTGTGCTGATCGGCTATATCGTTTATCTGGTCGTGACCGGGCAGATGGGGCAGTTTTGGGCTGCCATGTCCAGTGTCCAGATGCCCTGGCTCTTTGCTGCATGCTTTTGTATGTTTCTGTATCTTGTTTTTGGCATCGTGGCATACGCGATCGCCGTTTGGCTCGACCCCGAATCGCCCGTTGGCATCCGCGACCTCATTTCGGTCGAGGCGAGCGGTATCTTCTTTGGCAACCTGACGCCCATGATGATGGGCTCTACGCCTGCCCAGATTTACCGCCTGACCAAAGCTGGCCAAAACGTGGGCGAAGCAGGTGCCACGCAGTTCACGCGCTTTATCGTGTACCAATTTGGTTTGGTGGCATGGGGTGCCATTCTGCTGCTCGCCCGTATGCCGTTTTTCGCCGAGCGTTATGGCGACATGACGCTGCTGTGCGTCTTTAGTTTTGGCGGCCACTGCTGCATCCTGCTCGGCATCTTTGCCGTGGCGTTGATGCCCAAGACCGTCACGCGCGTCGCCCATTGCATCATCAATTGGCTCGAGCGCATGGGCGTCTCCGCTACGAAGATCGAGGGCTGGCGCACCTTTGTCGATGGCGAGATCTACTCGTTTTCCGAGAAATTCAAACTCTCTGCCGGCCATTTTTCTTCCATGCTGCTCACAGTTGTCATCACCATGCTGCAGCTTGCGTTTTTCTACCTGGTTCCGTACTTTTTGATGCTCTCCTTTGGCCACCACGAAGTCGACTTTTTCTCGGTCATGGCCGCGAGCGCCTTTGTCCAGCTGTTGAGCTCCGCCGTTCCGCTGCCCGGCGGCACTGGTGGCGCCGAGGGTGGCTTCGCACTGTTTTTAGGTCACTTTTTTGGCACGGCATCGACTGCCGGCTATCTGCTGTGGCGCCTGATCACCTTTATCGCGCCGACCATTTTGGCCGCCCCGCTGCTGGGCCTTAAGAGTGCCCATAACGAGAGCATTCATGCGCGCTGGGACCGTGTGATGCGAAAGCTTGGACGCACGCCTCAGGCGCCCTCTGCGCCCGTTAAGGCACATCCTGCGTTCCAGGTTACCGTGGACCCCAATCAGCGTGCTCAAAAGGCTGCTGCGGCCTCTAAGCCGGCTCGCAAGACCTACGTTCGTCAGACTGGCGACGGCATTCGCGTTTCCCCGGCGGCGCTCAATAAAAAGAAGCGGCCCTAGGACTCAGTGGGCGAGTCGTGCGTTCTTGATGACGGTCGTCATTGCGATGTGAGTTGTAGGATAATCCTCTTACGTTGATTATCTCCCACATGTAGAGGACTTACAGGTGGGCTGTTGACATGAAGGGGACTCGTCTATGGCTACCACCAAACCGCGCCTTGACCGTCGTATCGTCCGTAGTCGCAATGCGATTCTTTCGGCGTTTGAGCGACTGCTTATGGAAAAGCCCCTGGCCGATATTACGGTGAGCGCTATCGCGCGCGAGGCAAATGTCGACCGTAAGACCTTCTACGTGCACTTTGGCACGGTCGACGGCTTGCTCGACGCCATTGCCGTCGATGTGGTCGAGATGATCGTCGATTCAGTCGAGAAGACGCTTTCCTCCATGGGCGGCGACACCAACGAGCGCGCACTTGGCGCTGCGGCGTCCTTTTTCAAGACCGTTAACGAGGCGCTGTGCAACAACCTGGTGCTTAATCGCCAGTTGATCGAAAACATTCCGCTCGACGACTTTATGGCTCGTCTGCGTGTGCCGCTCGAGCACGAGATCGCTGAGCGCGATCTGCTGCCCGAGGGTCTAAAGGATGAGATGTTCGATTACTACCTGGCGTTTTTGCTGTCCGGTATTATCGGCATCTATCGCACGTGGGCGTTGTCCGATGGCTCGGTTCCCATCGAGCGCGTCTCGGCGGTCGCCAACGACTTGACTCTTAACGGCCTGTCGAGCTTGGAATCTCGTTTCGAATAGCACTAGCGCCTTATCCTCCCTGAGTTGCGGTGAAATAAGGACTGAATTGGTCTTCTAGCGGCCTAAACACTCCCTATTTCACCGCAACTCAGGGTTGAGGTTCTACTGGTAGCGCAGGCACTCCACGGGGTCGAGTTTTGCTGCCCGGCGGGCGGGATAGAAGCCAAAGATGACGCCGATGCCGACCGATACGGCAAACGCGAGCAGCACAGTTGTAATGGAGAAGCTCGGCGTAATCGTCCCGGTGGCTCCGAACTCGCTCATAATGCCCGAGTTGGCGGCAAAGAACGTGAGCCCCCAGGCCAGCAGATAGCCAATCACGACACCTAAAATGCCGCCGGTGATGCACAGCGCCGAGGATTCGGCCAAAAACTGGGCCGTGATATCGCGTCGGCTTGCGCCCAGAGCGCGGCGAATACCGATCTCGCGAATGCGCTCGGTCACGTTGGTGAGCATCATGTTCATAATGCCGATACCGCCGACTAAAAGTGAGATGCCAGCAACGGCGCCCATGATGAGCGAGAAGGCGCCCATAAAGGAGTTGAGGGCATCGATAGCGCTCTTCATGGAGCTTGCCGACACGCTGTCGTACTCGTCGTCCTCCGAGATGCCCTTCATGCTGCGCACCTTGGACTCGATCGTCTTGCAGAGCTCGTCCATATCGGTGCCCTCGGCGGCGAGTGCCGTCACACTGGGAAACGATGGATTGTCATCGCCGAAAAGCTCGGCGATCGTTTCTCGTGGCATGTACAGGCTCAGCGAGCCCATGGAGTCGTTGCCGCCGTCGATGACGCCAATAATCTGCACGTCTCCGCTCGAAACCTTGATGGTCTTGCCAATCGCGTCCTGTTCGTTGCCGTACAGTTGATCGGCGCCGCCGCGGCCAATGAGCGCCACGCGCGCGCCGGATTTGGACTCGATGTCGTTATAGGTGCGACCGGCAACGATCTTGCTGGCGCCCACGGCATCGAGCATGTCGCTATCGACACCTTGGGCCATGACGGTATAGCTTTTATCCCCAACTTTGTACTCGGAATAGGCGCTGTCGACGATGCCGATCTGCTCGATTTGCGGCATCGTCTTGCGCAGCTTCTCGACATCCGAATCGGTGAGCTCTTGGGACGAGTAGATCTGCACCATGCGGGCCGCGTTGAGGCCCAAGCTGTTGACCAAGCTGTTTTGGATGCCGCCGATGAGCGAGGTCATGGCTATGACCGAGGCGATGCCAATGACGATGCCCAAGATGGTGAGCAGACTGCGCCCCTTGTTGGCCTCGAGCGAGTGCAGGGCTTCTTGTACGAGATCGCGGGTGCTCATGCCTTCGCTCCTTTCGGCGGTGTAGAAGGTGCATAAATCGCGGGTAGGTTGCTGACGGCCCCGCGTAGCGTATTCGGCGCGTGCGCGATATATGCGCCGTCATGGATACGCCCGTCGCGAATGGTTACGGCACGGTCGGCCTCGGCGGCAATGCCCGGGTCGTGCGTGATGAGCACGATGGTCTTGCCGCGCTCCTGGAGCTTGTGGAAGGTTTCCATGACGAGCGCCCCGGTTGCCGAGTCTAGGTTACCCGTGGGCTCGTCGGCCAAAATGATGGGCGGATCGTTGACGAGGGCACGCGCGATGGCGACGCGTTGCATCTGTCCGCCCGAGAGTTCTGATATGCGGTGGTCCCAATGGTCGACCGGAAGCGTGACAGCTTGCAGCGCGTGCACGGCGCGCATCTCGCGCTGGCTGCGCGGCACATTGGTGTAGGACAGCGGCAGCATGACGTTTTCGATAACCGACAGACGCGGCAGCAGGTTGAAACTTTGAAAGACAAAGCCAATGCTCAGCGCACGCACCTCGGTGAGCTCATCATCGTCGAGTTCAGCGACATTGAGCCCCTGCAGGTAATAGTCGCCCGCCGTCGGCTTGTCCAAGCAACCCAGGATGTTCATGAGTGTCGACTTGCCCGAGCCTGAGGGGCCAGTGACGGCGACGAACTCACCGGGGTCCACCGCCAGGCTCACATTGTGCAGGATGTGAGCGCAACCGGCCTCGCTCTCAAAGATGCGGTGCACGTTGCGGATGTCGATGACGGGGCGCATTACATGCCCTCATCGGCAGGCATACTGTCGCCGCCGTCTGCCGTCATGCCCGCGCCGGTATCCACCACGATGGTGTCTCCATCGCGCAGCTTGGTAACCGGCACGTCGGGGTTGATCTCGTTGCCCTGGTCGTCGCGCTTGACCTGCGTCTTGCCGACCACGGCGTCGTTGTCGTTTTGCGTCACGACGGTCACCTTCACGCGGCGCGTTTCCTTGCCTTCGTTATCGGTTGCCACGTTGACGTAATAGTGTTCGCCGTCCTCGGTCATCAGCGCCATAGTGGGCACCATGACCACGTCGTCAAGCTGCTCGGTCACCACCGAGACCTCGGCAGTCATACCGGGCTTAAGGCGGCTATCGGGTGCCTCGATGAGGATGTCCACGTTAAAGGTCACGCTTCCGCCACCACCGTTGGCGGCGTCGGAGTTTGCCACCGATGCGATAGCCGTGACGGTGCCCTGGCTCACGATATCGGGAAACGCGGGATAGGTAACGTTGGCGCTCTGGCCCACGGCGATCTTGGCGATGTCCTTTTCGCCCACCTGAACCGTCACCTTCATCTTGGAAAGGTCGGCGATCTGCATGCATTGCTTGCCACCGCTTGTGTCGCCTTCGCCCATGACCATGCCTCCGGTCACCGTGGCGCCCACTTTGGCGTTGAGCTCGACGATGCTACCCGAACTGGGGGCCTTTACGGTGCGTTCGGCCGCCTTGGCGTTTGCCTGGTCCAGGGTTGCCTGGGCCGAGGCGAGATTGCGCTGGGCGCTCGAGACGGCGCTGGCGTCGGCGGTTGCGTCCGCCGGGGCGGTTGCTCCGTCGGCATCCAGCGTCGGTGCTGCCTGTGCGGCGGCGAGCGCCGCTTGTGCGTTTTTCAGGTCTTCCTGTGCGGCCGTGACCGCGCGCTTCGCCTCGGCAACGGCGTTGTCGAGCTCATCGTTTTTGATGGTCATGAGCACGTCGCCCTCGTTGACGCTCTGACCGGCCTGCACGTTGATCGATGCTACCGTGCCGTCGACAGAAGGGGAGACGACCGAAGCCGAGATGGGCATGAGCTGGCCTTTTGCCTCAACGGTAGTTGTAAACGTGCCCTCGGTGACCATGTCGGTCACTGGCTCGCTGGTACCAGCTGGCATTGCGTTGACGACTAAAGTAACAACAACGGCGATGAGCACAATAGCGCCCACGATGCCGGCAGCGATGCCGCGGCGGACGAGCTTTTTGCGCCGACGCTCGGCACGCTTCGCCTTGAGCTTTGCGTAGGCCTCATCGTCGGATATTCCGGCGTTACCTTGCTCGCCGTCGTTTTGCTGCACCGTGGGGGCGCTTGTGATGAGCGGTAGAGTTTCAGATGCGCCTTCCGGCACGCGCCCGGTATCGTCGGGGCCCGGGGTGATGGTGGGGACATTCGACATAGCGTCTCCTTTATAGAACATACCGCGATAAGTATATGCGCCCACCGGTTGGGGCGGGCGCATAGGCGCGTTTCTTTCAGCATCGAAAGGTAGGTGTCGCTGAGCTTTGTTGCGTTGCGCGTGACGTGCTACGAATGCACGACCACGCACAGACCGACTTTGATGCAGTCGTGGAGCGCCTTGGCATCGGCCAGGCGCAGATTGATGCAGCCGTGGCTACCGCACCATTTGTACGATTCGGCACTATCGAAACTCGAATCGTTTTGCCAGGTAGCGTCGTGGAAGCCAACCATGTTGCCCTCAAACGGCATCCAGTAGCTCACCGGGCTCTCGTATTTGGGCTTACCGGTCTTGGGGTCCTTGGCGCCGATAAGCTTGGTGGCGCCGTCGTTGCTGTTGATCTGCCACACGCCCTCGGGGGTGGCGTCTTCGCCCGGTTTGCCGGAAATAAAGTTGGCCTCCCACACGATATTGCCGCCCTCGTCATAGTAGCGCGCGTGCTGCTCGGACAGGTCGACGTCGATATACGCTTTCCAATCGGGCTCGCCCTTGGCGGTAAAGGTGTCGGCCTTCTGGGAGTAATTGATCTCAATCTCGCCGGTCTGCTTGTTGTTAATAGCATCCTCGACCTGCTTGGCAAGCGTGCTGCTATCGATAGACCAACCAAAGTCACCGCCTTCGACGGCACATTGCTTGCCATCGGCGCGCGTCCACCAACGAGTGGAGCCCACGGTGTTAAAGCCATTGGCGAGGTCTGCTGCCCAGTTGCTGATCTGGGAGGTGTCAAGTGTGGGGTTCGCGGGGTCGGCAAAACTGATCCACTGCAGCACCGAGCTGCCGTCGACCTTGCCGGCATCGTTGCCGTTGAGCTTAAGGATCACGTTAACGCCCAGGAAGTTGTTGGCGGCATCGCATGCGGCCTGGATCTGGTCGTTGGTGAGCGTGCCGTTGAGCGGCTCGTAGGCATCGTTTCCGAGCTTCGTAAGATCGACGGTCTCGGACAGCGACGCGAGCTCGATCTCCGCATACTTAATGACATGCTCGCGGTTGAGCTTTTCGTTGGAGCGGGCCTTCTCGATCGTGAACTTGCCCGCCTTCTCGTCGTAGGAGCTCGATGCCTCAAAGGTACCCGTGCGGCCCTCGTTGAATGCGTCGATGGCGGCACCCAGATCCTCCTCGAACTGCTTTTGGTCAAAGGCGTCCGAGAGCATGGACAGGTCGACGTCCTGTTCCAGGTCGATGGTACCGTTTTTGGTCGCGCTAACGTTCTTGCCGCCGAGCGAGGCAATCAGGCGCGAAGGCCACAGCAGCGGCTCGTTGCTGCCGATAATCTCGTGGGCAGCTGCCTCGCCGTCGACGATGGGCTCATCGGATTCGGGCTGATAGGTCCAACTAAAGTCTTCACCCGAAACGGTGAGCTTGTAGTGCTTCCACGCTGAGTTGACCTTGGTAGCGGCGGAAGAGGCGTTGGAAAACGAGATATCGACGCCGGCGATGGTAGTGTTGGGGTAGGCAATCTGCGAAAACGCCACGACGCCCACGATATAGACGATAGCGACGAGGCCGAGGACGACGAAGAACGCCGTCTTGCCACCCGTCTTATTGCCCTTTGCGGAGCGGTTGTTGGCGGGGCCGCGGTTGTTGGAAACTCGAGTGTGCGAAGGGCTCTGGTTGTGACCGGCGCCATGTGCGGAACGCTGCTGACGCTGCTGATGCTGGCCCCGATTGGGGCGCGGGGAGGTATTTGCCGCGCCGTGCTGTTGGCCTTGGGCTGGCGCGACGGGACGCGGCGATTGGATGCCTCCGGGCTGCCTGCTGGGCTGTTGCGGATCGGGGATCAGTTGGCTGCGGTCGATTTGCGACATCGTGTATATTTCCTTCGAGTTTCGCTTTGCGGCTCATCGTGTTTTAACTGGGCTTGAATTATAGCGATTACGCAGTTGCTTGTGTTACGAAAACAGTGGCGATAAACGATAGGTGGGACATATGTCCCACCTATCGTTCGCTTTACGGGCTTTAGCCTGTGCGGGGCGCGCAGCGCGCCGCATCAGAAACCACCCGC
>UQUD01000085.1 GCA_900544225.1 uncultured Collinsella sp. | reverse complement strand
CACGGCTGCCCTTGGGGCCGACGCAGGCGCCCACGGGATCCAGGCGATCGTCGAGCGAGTGGACGGCGACCTTGGAGCGCTGGCCGGGCTCGCGGGCGATCGACTTAATCTGGACGGTGCCCTCATAGATCTCGGGCACCTCCTGCTCAAACAGACGACGCATGAGCTCGGGGTGGGTGCGGGAGATGACAATCGGCGGACGGCTGTGCTCGCCGCGAACCGGCTGCAGGTTGGAGTTGGGATCGCGCACGTCGATAATCACGGCCTTGATGTGCTGGTTGTGCAGATAGCGCTCGCCCATCGGACGCTCATTGCGCTCGTTCTCGTAACGACGCTGGTCAAAATGCGGCAGCTCGGCCTCGACGCCATCGCGGATCTTGACGATCGTGAAGTCGGGCGTGGACTGCAGCACGGTACCGCTGATGAGGTCACCGATACGGCCGGAGAACTCCTCGTAGATCTGCTCGCGGGCGGAGTTGCGCACGATGGCGTTGATCTCGGCCTTGGCGTGCTGGGCGGCGATGCGGCTCGTGTTCTTGGGGGTGACGTCGATCTCCTCGAACTCGGTGAAGTTGCCCTCCTCGTCCATGGAATCGTCGATCGGCTCCAGACGGTAGACGTAGATCTTGCCGGTGGTGCGATCGATGGTCACCTTGGCGCCCCACTCAAGATGCAGGATCTCGGCATAGCTCTTGGCGAGCGACTGCTCTAGGCGGTCGATCAGGTAGAGCTGGTCGATGTGCCTCTCCTGGCAAAGCTCCATCAGGGCGGACATCATGTCGGATGCTGCCATGTTAGTTTCCTTCCTTCGCGGGCTTGAAGTCGTAGGTGGGCTTCAACTTGCACTTTTTAACATCAGAGAAATCGAGGGTGACGGACTCGCCGTCCTCGAGCTCGAGGGTCACGTTCGTCTCGGTCGCGGCGGCAATCTTGCCGGAGTACTTGCGACGGCCCTCGGTGGCGGTGGAGGTGAGCTCGCAGTCCTCGCCCACAAAGCGGGCAAAGTCGCGCGGACGGCGCAGCGGGCGCGCCATACCAGGGCTCGACACCTCGAGCGTATAGCTCGAAGAAATGGGGTCGAGCTCCTCGATCACGTCGCCGACCCACTTGGTATTGGCCGTGACGTCGTTGAGCGACAGGCTCTGACCCTCGGCACCCTCGATACGCACACGCACGCAGGGGGCCTTGGTGGCGCCCACGAGCTCAACGTCGACAATATCGACATCGTGCTGGGGAGCGACGGCCTCGAGCGCGTCGATGATCGCCTGCTCGGTCTTGGTCTTGACCATTGCGGCACCTCCATCCATACAAAAAAGAAGCGGGGCCGAAACCCCACTTCTTTCAATTACAACTTCATTTGCAAGCAAACTATACCAATACCTGCGAAAACGTGCAAGCGTCAAAGAAATTCGCAGGTCAGCGCGCCCACAGCTTCTCCACAAGAATAGGACAATTAGGCTAGGACTCCTGTGCGGTGCTCCCCAAAAGCCCCAAAACGGGCCATGCGTCCCAGCGCAACGACCGAATCGGGCCCTATGGGCATTCCATCCCCAGGCGCACATAGGCCAGACTAGAGCTGAGAGGCATTCTGTAACGAGAAAGCCTGCCGCACGCATTGACCGCACATCTTCCAGTATCTCTACGGCAAGGAGACACCATGGAACGCCTAGGCACCCTCTGCGCGACCGCGCTCGTCGTCACTGCCTGCTCGTTCGCTCTGATGGGCTGCAGCAACGTCGACGGCAACACCGGACCATGCGAGCCGGATCTCGGCAGCTCCAAAGCAATCGAGAAAACGACACCTTCGGAGCGCTTCGACAAAATAGACGAAGATATAGTCGACCCCCAGGGCTTAGGTCCCGACCCTCAAGAACAGTTCCCCATCGACCTTGAGGCAGACGAGAACGTCCATGTTGCCTGCGTGGGCAAGGACACGGATGGCTACGGCGACGCCGTGTTGGTCTTTGCGGTGACAAACAGCACCGATGTCGACATGATGTTTGGCGATGTCGATGCTTATGCCTACGTCAACGGTGTCGTCCGCGACGTGCGCATGCGCCAGCCTGTCGCCGCAGGCGAAGAAACGACCGCGATGCTCACCTTTGTAGGCACCTTCGACGATCCGGACTTTGATGTGAACAACGACCTCAACGACATCTACCTTAACATCTGGATGTTCGAAGAGCAGACGGGCAACGTCTACTTTAGGGACCTGGTGCACATTCCGTAGCGGGTGACGCTCGGCACAAGCCAAGCGGGGCATACAACGCAAAACGAGGGACGACCCCATCGGATCGCCCCTCGTCTTTTATGCGTCAGTTATGCTCGCAGTGCTTACTTGACCACCAGATTGACCAGCTTGCCAGGCACGCAGATGGCCTTGACGACCGTCTTGCCCTCGAGCCACTTGGCGACGGCGGCCTCGGCGGCAGTCTGCATTTCCTCATTGGAAGCATCGCGGGGCACGTCGATGCGGCCGCGGACCTTGCCGAGCACCTGGACGACGATCTGCACCGTATCCTCGATGGACTCGGCCAGGTCAAACTCGGGCCAGGCGGCGGTGTAGGCGTTGCCCTCGCAGCCGAGCGCCTCGTGCCACAGCTCGTCGGCCCAGAACGGGCAGATGGGCGCCAGGACGCTCACAATGTCCTTGGCCACGCCGTAGCACAGGGCCTTGTCGCGGTCAGTACCCTCGGTGGCGTTGAGGTAGGCGCTCGCTGCGTTGACGAGCTCCATGACGGCCGAGATCGCGGTGTTGAACTGGCCGCGATCGAAGTCCTCGGTGCACTTGGCGATGGTGCGGTGACGCTCGCGGTAGAGCTTCATCGCGGTCTCGTCGAGCACGGACTTGTCGAAGGCCACGTTGGCGTCACCCGACTGGACGAGCTGCCACACGATACGCCAGGCGCGCTTGATGAAGCGGTTGGCGCCCTCGACGGCCTTGGGATCCCAGTCGAAGTCCTTCTCGGGCGGGGCGATAAACAGGATCGCCAGACGCATGGTGTCGGCGCCGTAGGGCTCGATAACCGAGCTCGGGGGCACCACATTGCCCTTGGACTTGGACATGGTGTCGCCGTTCTCGTCCTTGACCATACCCTGGCACAGCAGGTTGGTAAAGGGCTCGTCCACGCTCAGCAGGCCCAGGTCGCGCAGTGCCTTGGTAAAGAAGCGACTGTAGAGCAGGTGCAGAATAGCGTGCTCGATGCCACCGATGTAGTTATCGACGGGCATCCAACGGTCGGCCGCCTCGCGGGAAAAGGGCAGCTCGGTGTTGTGCGGGTCGGTGTAACGCAGGTAATACCAGCTGGAGCAGGTGAAGGTGTCCATGGTATCGGTCTCGCGCTTAGCCGGGCGGCCGCAGACCGGGCAGGTGGTCTCGTAGAAGTCCTTGCACTCGGCGAGGGTCTCGCCGGCGCCCAGGTCCAGGTTCTCGGGCAGCGTCACCGGCAGCTGGTCCTCGGGCACGGGCACGATGCCGCAGTGCTCGCAGTGGATGGCCGGGATGGGGTTGCCCCAATAACGCTGGCGGCTGATGAGCCAGTCGCGCAGGCGGAACTCGACCTTGCGACGGCCGCAACCCATGGCCTCGAGGTCGGCCACGATGGCAGCCTCGCCCTCGGAGTGCTTACCGCCGCGCATGCCGGTGTATTTGCCGGACTGGACGAGCGTGCCCTCGGCAGCGTGGGCGCAGTCCCAGTCGACGGTCTCGGCATGGAAGGTATCGATGGTCTCACCGCTGGCCTCGACGGCAGCGCGATCGTCATCGTCCAGGATGATCGGCACGATCGGCAGGTCGTACTTGCGGGCAAACTCAAAGTCGCGCTGGTCGCCGCAGGGAACGGCCATGACGGCGCCGGTGCCGTAGTCGGCCACGACATAATCGGCAACCCACACGGGGACCTTCTCGCCGTTGACGGGGTTCACCACGTAGCGGCCGGTAAAGGCACCGTGCTTCTCGAGGGTGCCCTGGGCACGCTCGACGGCAGAGATATGCTTGGAGTCCTCGACGATCTTGGTAACGGCTTCCTCGTACTCCGTGCCCTCGACGAGCTCGTGCAGACGAGCGTACTCAGGAGCCAGAACAAAGAAGGAGACGCCAAAGAGGGTGTCGGCACGCGTGGTGAAGACGGTGATCTTGCCCTCGTCGCCCTCGATGGGCTCGCCATCCTGGTCGCACAGGGTAAAGTCGACCTCGGCGCCCTCGGAGCGGCCGATCCAGTTGGCTTGCATCTGCTTGACGCGCTCGGGCCAGCCGGGGAGCTTCTCCAGGTCATCGAGCAGCTCCTGGGAGTACTCGGTGATCTTGAAGTACCACTGCTCAAGGTCGCGCTTCTCGGGCTCAGTGCCGCAGCGCCAGCACTTGCCCTCGGTGACCTGCTCGTTGGCCAGAACGGTCTTGCAGTTAGGGCACCAGTTAACCGGGTTCTTCTTGCGGTAGACCAGGCCCTTTTCCCACAGTTTCTCAAAGATCCACTGGCCCCAGCGGTAGTAGTCGGGGCTGCAGGTCTTGACCATGCGATCCAGATCGTAGGAGAAGCCCATGCGCTTCATCGTGGCGAGCGCCTGGTCCATGTTCTTATACGTCCAGGCGGCAGCCTGCGTGTTGTGCTTGATGGCGGCATTCTCGGCAGGCAGGCCAAAGGCGTCAAAGCCGATGGGATGCAGCACGTCAAAGCCGCGCATGCGGGCCTGACGGGCCATGGCATCGCCGATGGTATAGTTGCGCGCGTGGCCCATGTGCAGGTCGCCCGACGGATACGGGAACATCTCGAGCACGTACTTTTTGGGCTTGCTGTCGTCGGTGTCGACGGCAAAGAGGTTGGAGTCCTCCCAGGCCTTCATCCACTTGGACTCAATGGCCTGCGCGTCGTAGGCAGGAATCTCGTCCTTATGATCTGTGCAATCGCACATATCAGCTCCTTTGTTAGCTGGGGCGGGGCGTTCTTACCTTTACTCGCTGCTGCGGACAGTCCTGCTCGCACGAAGAGCACATTAAGTGCTCTTCGGCTCGTGCGGAACTTGCAGCGAGCAAAGGGAAGAACGCCCCGCCACATCGTTAACTCGCATGATGATAGCAAATACGACAAGCGAGATGCCTGCGACTTGCGGGCATCTCGCTTTATCTAAATAACGTGGTTGTGAATCAACCGCTAATTGTTACCCGCCCAAGCATGGTCGGGTTTTCTAAGTGCCGCAGATTGACATGAAAGAGGAGCGACGCGTACTTTGGTACGCGAGCGACGGTTTGAACGACAAGGTGCGGTGCTTAGGAAAGCCGCTTAGCGGTAGGAAACGCTCTGCTGGGAGTCCTTGACGACAACGTCGTGGGCGCCGCCTTCGACAATCGAGGTCGAGCTCACCAGGGTCAGGCGTGCCTTTTCCTGAAGCTCGGGGATCGAGAGGGCACCGCAGTTGCACATCGTGGACTTGACCTTGTAGAGCGTGCCGCCCACACCATCCTTGAGGGAGCCGGCGTAAGGAACGTAGGAGTCGACGCCCTCGACGAAGCTGAGCTTTGCGGCGCCGCCCAGGTCGTAACGCTGCCAGTTGCGGGCACGCGCAGAACCCTCGCCCCAGTACTCCTTCATGTACTGGCCGTTGACGTTGACGCGCTCGGTCGGGCTCTCGTCAAAGCGGGCGAAATAGCGGCCCAGCATCATAAAGTCGGCACCCATGGCAAGGGCGAGCGTCATGTGGTAGTCGTAGACGATACCGCCGTCAGAGCACACGGGCACGTAGACACCGGTCTCCTCGTAGTACTCGTCACGGGCGCGGCAGACGTCGATCAGCGCGGTGGCCTGGCCGCGGCCGATACCCTTGGTCTCGCGGGTAATGCAGATGGAGCCGCCGCCGATACCGACCTTGATGAAGTCGGCACCGCAGTCGGCCAGGAAGCGGAAGCCCTCGGCGTCGACGACGTTACCGGCACCGACCTTGACGTCCTCGCCGTAGTTGGCGCGGATCCACTCGATGGTGCGCTTCTGCCACTCGCTGAAGCCCTCGGAGGAGTCGATGCACAGAACGTCGGCGCCGGCCTCGATGAGCAGCGGCACGCGCTCGGCATAGTCGCGGGTGTTGATACCGGCGCCGACCATGTAGCGCTTGTCGTTATCGAGCAGCTCGTTGGGGTTGGTCTTGTGACTGTCGTAGTCCTTGCGGAACACAATGCCCATGAGGTGATCGTTATCGTCGACGATGGGCAGGGCGTTGAGTTTGTTGTCCCAGATGACGTCATTGGCAACCTTAAGGCTGATGTTCTTGTCGCCCACGATGAGCTGCTCACGCGGGGTCATGAACTCGGAGACCTTCGTCTGGTGGTCATCGCGGCTGGGGCGATAGTCACGGCTGGTGACGATGCCCAGGAGCTTACCCTTGGGGGTGCCGTCGTCGGTAACCGGCATAGTAGAGTGACCGGTCTTCTCCTTGAGCTCAATGACCTGCTCCATGGTCATGTCAGGAGTCAGCGTGGAATCGGACTGAACGAAACCAGCCTTGTGATCCTTGACGGCCTTGACCATGGCGGCCTCGGACTCGGCGCTCTGGGAACCGTAAATGAAGGACAGGCCACCCTCGGTAGCGAGCGCGACACCCATGTCGACGCCCGAGACGGACTGCATGATGGCGGAAACCATGGGGATGTTCAGGGTGATTGCCGGCTTCTCACCGCGCTTAAAGCGGGTCAGCGGCGTCTTAAGAGAGACGTTGTTGGGGATGCACTGCGAGGACGAGTAACCAGGGACCAGCAGATACTCCGAAAACGTGTGGGACTCACCGGGAAAGAACGTAGCCATGTTTCTCCTTTTTCCATGCGACCGGTCGGCTGCAGGCCTCGTAGGACCCAGCCCAACCTTGGGCGCCCAATACTGGGGAAGTATCTTAACGCACTTTGACTGCTACAATGCATGATTTAAGAAGAGCACACGAGGGTTTGACGCAGGCTTTGCGTTTGCCCAGCAAACACTTTAGCGGGGAGACGTGGAGCACATGGAGTACAAGACGACGGCAAAGCTGGTCATTCAAGCGTGCGACAAAGATCTGCCGGGCGTCTTCGGCCACGGCTGCGTCTTGCTGCTGCAGGGGATTGCCCGCG
Organism: uncultured Collinsella sp.; assembly: GCA_900544225.1. GTDB lineage: Bacteria > Actinomycetota > Coriobacteriia > Coriobacteriales > Coriobacteriaceae > Collinsella. The sequence continues at coordinate 789 of UQUD01000085.1, read as the reverse complement.
AACACTCGCTCAACCGTGCCGCCAAGAGCATGGGCATGGCGTATTCCAAGGCCTGGCGCATCGTGAACGAGGCCGAAGGTCAGCTGGGCTGCAAACTCATCGAGCGCGACGGAGCCCGCGGATCCACGCTCACCCCCGCCGGCAAGCGAGCCATAGCGGTCTACGAGGAGCTGCAGGCCGACATCAACAACGTCATCGCCACCAAAGCCAACGACCTCATCGCCAGCATCAAAGAGTAGTTAATTTGCGGAGGGCGTTGTCTAGGGTGGCAGCCACGATCAAGGGGTCGTCGGTGCCGGCAAAGAGGCGGACGGTGCTCCCCTGCTTGCTGCGTGGGGCCGAAAGGCGCGTCGTTGCGCCGCCGGCGGGCGATATGCGGAACTCGTCGGGCAAAGCGTCGAAGAGCTCTCCCGCGCTACGCTCGATAAGGTCAAATTCAACTGCCGGGCCAAAACCATGCTCGAGGATTCCCGTTGCAACCGCATGGTCGGGATGCGAGCTCAGTCCGGGAAAGCGAACGTTGCGCACCATCTCGTTGGCGGCCAGGTACTCGGCCAGCGCACGGGCGCGGTCGAAATGTGCCTGCATGCGGACATCGAGCGAGTCCAGTCCCCGCTCCAGCACACCGGCCTCGTCAGCTGTATGTTCAAGCTTGGCCAAGCCACGGCCCTCAAGCAGGGCATGCGCGCACTCAGCCGCGGCATCCACGCGATGGCGCTTGAGCTGCGAGCGCGCGGCCGATACGGCAACCAACTTGCGCGGAACGTCACCGGCGCATACACGATCGAG
>UQUD01000084.1 GCA_900544225.1 uncultured Collinsella sp. | reverse complement strand
CGTGGCCGCGCGACCCATGCGCTTTGGCAAGTCGCTCATCGCCGACGTGCTTCACGGCGGCAACACCGAGCACATTCGCCAGATGCATCTGGACGAGGACCGCGGCTATGGTGAGCTGTCGAGCGAATCGGTCGGGCGCATCAAGGACATCATCGGCCAGCTGTGCGGCCGCGGTTATCTGGCTACCTCGCAGGGGCAGTACCCGGTCGTGGGGCTGGGCCCGCGCGCCGGCGAGGTCGAGGACGAGGCGTTTGCCTTTACCGTTAAGCGTCGCGCGTCCAAGCGCAAGGCCTCGGCCCGTGCCCGCCGTGCGGTTGATCTGCTGCGCGAGGAGGCCGAGCTGGATCAGCGCCCGCGCGTGGGTGACGATGTCGAGCTGTTCGAGCGCCTGCGTGCCCTGCGCAAGGAGATTTCGACCGAGCTGGAGATAGCGCCGTACATGGTCTTCTCCGACAAGGCCCTGCGCGGTCTGTGCCGCCTGCGCCCGCAGACGCGCGACGAGCTTATCCAGGTCAACGGCATCGGCGAGAAAAAGGCCGATGCCTTTGGCGAGCAGTTTATGGCAGCGATTGAAGAGTTTGAGTCCGAGCATGCACGGAATGGAGCGTAATGATGGCATCCGACGATAAAACCGAGCGCACTGAGGTGTCCGCCGTGCCGCTGTACCAGCAGGTAATGGACGACCTAAAAGGCGAGATCGCGCGTGGCGTGTACGCATCCGGCTCGCGCATTCCTTCCGAGATGGAGCTCGCGAAGTACTACGGCGTGGGACGCATCACCGTGCGCCGCGCCATCGAGGAGCTGTCGCGGGCGGGGTATCTCAACCGCCAGCAGGGGAGGGGCACGTTTGTGTGTGCGCCCAAACTCAAGCGCAAGATTGTCCAGAAGGGTGATGTTCAGAGCTTTTCCGAGGGTTGCGCTGCCAACGACATGGTGGCCGGAGCACGTCTGGTGTCGCGCACGGTGGTTGCGGCGACGCGCGAGGACGCGGCGTTTTTTGGGGTGGAGCCCGGCTGCGAACTCATCGTTGTCGAGCGCGTGCGCACGGCAGATGGCGTGCCCGTCATGCTCGAGAACAACGCCTTTGTGCTGGCCGACCATCCCTATCTGCAGACGCTTGCCGACAAAGACCTCACGGACAATTCCATCTTTGCACTCGTTGCCGAGCATTCGGGCCGCTCGCCGCTCAAGTCCGACCCCTGTACTGTGGAGATTGCGCTTGCCGATGCTCAGTCGGCCTCGCTGTTGGAGGTGCCGGTCGGCGAGCCGCTCTTCTATATGGAGGCATACTTTACCGATGAGGACGAGCGGCCCCTGCTGCTCGGACGCCAAAAGATCGTGGGCTCGCGCTACGTGTTTGACATCTAACGTCCACAGATAGAACAATATAGAACAAGTTTGGTGAAATGACTTCACGGGCGTCGTCGTGCGTGCTATAAATAGGACAACATAGAACGACCGCAGGTACGAGTTGTAGTCGTTCAAAACCGCCACACAAGAAGGGGCATCACCATGAACGCACACGATCTGATTCAGGAAATTATCGAGCGCAAGGGCAAGATTGAGAACGTCTTTTGGATCGCCTGCGGCGGTTCGATGATCGACCTGATGCCGGCCAACGAGCTGCTCAAGCGCGAGGCAACCACGTTTACCTCGACGGTCTACACGGCGCGCGAGTTTTGCCTGATGGCTCCCAAGAGTCTTGGCGAGAAGTCGCTCGTCATCGCCTGCAGCCACAGCGGCAACACGCAGGAGGTCGTCGACGGCTGCGAGATGGCGCTGGCAGCCGGCGCCGAGGTCGTGGCCATGACCGACTGCGAAGGCTCCAAGATCGATAACGGCAAGTGGACTACCTGGGTCTATCCGTGGGGCGAGGACGTGCCGCAGGCCGAGGTGCCGCAGGGCATCGGCGCTCTGATCGCTGCCGAACTGCTCGACCAGCAGGAGGGTTACGAGGCACTCGCCGACATGTACGCCGGCCTTAAGCAGATGGATGCCCTGCTGCCCGCTGCCCGCGAGAAGGTCAACGCCGAGCTGGGCGATCGCTTTGCCGAGCTCTGCCAGCAGCACAAGTTCTTCTATATCCTGGGATCCGGCCCCAACTTTAGCCAGACCTACGCTATGGCCATCTGCTCGCTCATGGAGATGCAGTGGCAGCACTGCTGCTACATCCACTCCGGCGAGTACTTCCACGGCCCGTTCGAAGCCACCGAGCCCGGCGTGTTCTACTTTGTACAGCTCGGATCGGGCGAGTGCCGTCCCATGGAGGAGCGTGCACTTGCGTTCCTCAACACGCACACCGATACGGTTATGGTGCTCGATGCGCTCGAGTACGGCGTGGGCGAGGTGCCCGCCAGCGTGCGTTCGTTCCTGGAGCCGATCTTCTTCTATGCGATGAGCTGCGAGCTGCGCGCCGCCCGCGGCAAGGTGTTCGACCACAGCCCCGAGGTCCGTCGCTACATGGGCATCGAGCAGTACTAGGCACCGGGAAAAGTATTCACCTTCGATTCGCAAGGGCACTGCGTGAGTCAAAAAAGCGGGCCGCGCCGGGGATTTCCGGCGCGGCCCGCTTGGTATCGCGTTTAGATTCGCGAGATTGCGGCGATTGACGGTCTACTTGCCGACAACGCCTTCGGCGTCCCACCAGTCGAGCTGGGCGATGTTGTCGCGGATGTGCTGGCAGCTCTTGTGGAAGCCCTCGAGCTCGTGCTCGGACAGGTCCAGTGTGTAGACTTCCTCGACGCCCTCGGCACCGATCACGCACGGCAGGGAGGTAAAGATGCCCTCCTCGCCATACTGGCCGGTCATAAGCGTAGAGGCCGAAAGCACGGCGTGCTCGTTGTGCAGCACGGCGGCGCAGACGCGCGCGGCGGAGTTGGCGACGGCGTACTCGGTGCACTGCTTGCCCTGGTAGGTTACGTAGCCGCCCTTGCGCGCGAGCTCCTCAATCTCCATGTGGTCGAAGGCATACTTGTCGGGGTTCTCGGCCTGAAGTTCGTTGAGGCTCTTGCCGGCGATGGTCGCGGCCTTAAAGGCAGCCAGCTGGCTAAAGCCGTGCTCGCCGATCATGTAGGCGTCGATGGACTTGGGACTCACGCCGACCTTCTTGGAGATCTCGGTGCGCAGGCGGGCGGAGTCCAGGCCGCAGCCCGAGCCGATGATCTTCTTGGGATCGTAGCCGGTCAGGTGCCACAGCTCGGTGCACACGACGTCGCAGGGGTTGGAGATGCTCACGAAGATGCCGTCAAAGCCGGCGTCGACGATGCGCTTGGCAAAGGTGCGGGCGGCGTCGGTGGTAAAGAACAGCTCGCCGTCGCGGTTGCCAGCGGCCAATGCGACCTTGCCGGCGGCGTTGACGATGACGTCGCAGCAGGCCAGCTCCTCGTAGTGGTCGTAGCAGTTGACGATCTTGGTGTTGTACGGGACAAACGAAAGGGAGTCGCGCAAGTCCTGGACCTCGGACGTCACCTTGGCCTCGTTGATATCGCACAGGTACAGCTCATCGGCAATGCCCTGCATAAGTAGGCTGTTGGCGACATGTGCTCCTACGTGGCCCTGGCCGACCACACCGATCTTACGCGTCTGGTACATATATGTATCCTTTCGGCCGAGTTTTTCGCGTCGAACCATTGTAGCGTTCTGCTGTTACTTTGCTAGGCTAAAGTGCCGTAGATTTTGGGACATGCCTTAATCTCTACTTTTGGAGTGATTTGGGCCGCTGACGGCATCGCTGGGCGATGCGCTCGCGCGGATGGGGCCGGTCGTTGTACCATAGCTGCAACTGACTCGTAAGGAGCATCCATGCCCATTCGTATCCCCGACGCTCTCCCTGCCGCCGCGCAGCTCGAGAGCGAGAACATCTTTGTCATGACCGAGTACCGCGCGCTGCACCAGGACATCCGTCCGCTGCGCGTGCTCATCCTCAACCTCATGCCCACTAAGATCGCCACCGAGACGCAGATCATGCGCAAGCTCTCCAACACGCCGCTGCAGGTGGAGGTGGACCTGCTGCGTACCAAAACGCACGAGGCCACGCACGTGAGCGCCGGCCACCTGGAGACGTTCTACCGCACGTTCGACGACATCCGCGACATCCACTACGACGGCCTGATCATCACGGGCGCGCCGGTGGAGCAGATGCCGTTCGAAGAGGTCGACTACTGGCCCGAGCTCTGCCAGATCATGGATTGGTCCACCACGCACGTGCACTCTACGCTGCACATTTGTTGGGGCGCGCAGGCGGGGCTCTACCATCATTACGGTATCCAGAAGTACGACCTGCCGGCAAAGGCGAGTGGCGTGTTCGAGCATTATCTGGTGAAGCCGCAAAGCCCGCTGGTCCGCGGCTTTGACGACCGTTTCTATGCCGTGCATTCGCGCAACACCGATGTGCGCCGCGAGGACGTAGAGGCCGAGCCGCAGCTTGAGGTCGTGGCCGTGTCTGACGAGGTGGGCCTGTACATCGTCAAGTCGACCGACAGCCGTCGCTTCTTTGTCTTTGGCCATCCCGAGTACGATACCGACACGTTGCGCCTGGAGTACGAGCGCGACGTGAAGCGCGGGCTCAACCCCCAGGTTCCGGCGCATTACTTCCCGAATGACGACCCCACGGCCGAGCCGCGCAACGTCTGGCGCAGCCAGGCTCAGTTGCTCTACACCAACTGGCTCAACTACTACGTTTACCAGACCACGCCCTACGACCTGGCCCGCGCCGGCGAGGAGCACTAGGCTGCGACTGCTGCTGTGCCGGCGGCGTGACGAGCGTGGATATCCGGACGGACGAGCGTGGATTTTCGGACATTTACAAATCGAGCGTGGATAATCTCCCACTTTTGGCTTGAAACTAGGCTCAAAACGGGAGATTATCCACGCTCATTTTTTAGGCATGTAGATGCCGATGGCTCGGCTAAGCGACGGTGCGTGCAGAGACAAAGTCGCATTTGGCGTAGTTTTGAATCTCGACGGGTTTTTCTTTCTGATAATCCGATGGACCAAGGCCTCAAAATGTGGAGACAGGGACCTCTCGACAACCGCCCTACCTGCAGATATAAGCCATCAGTCTAAAACGTCCAAAACCGTCAAGCATTTGGTCAGCGCCTGGACGGTATTTGGTCAGACTTCGCATGAAACCGTCTGGTACGTTTGCGCCGTTCCAAGATTTGGGAGGCGACATGGGAAACATGACGGCGAATCACAGGCTTGCAAGCCACATTAAAGCATGCGAACAGCAGATGAGCTGCGTGTACGCGCGCACGGCGGCGGAGGCAAAGCAGATTGAGCGGCGGGCGGAGGCGGGAAGTCTCGAAGCGGTCATGCCGGGGCTGTATGCGCGTCCGGAATACTGGTCCGAGCTCAAGTTTCGGCAGCGTTATCTGCATCGGGTGCGGGCGCTTGCGCAAAAGCACACCGACTGGACATTTTGCTCCTATACGGCGGCTGTTATCTATGGCCTTTCGGTTTCGCATGCCAATTTGACGCACATCCATATCGCCGCGATGCCAGCCCAATCGACGACGCCGGGCTCTCAGGTCATTCGTCATCGCTATGCTCGTCAAACACGGGCCACCCAGATGGATATCGCCGTAACCGATATCGATCAAACGATTACGGATTGCTTGGTCGATGCATCGTTTGTCGAGGGACTGATCATCGCGGATTCGGCGCTCCATGAGCAACTTTTGTCGAAGGAGCATCTCGTTGAGACTGTCGACAAGCTTGGCCTGAATCGTCGCGGCGTTGTGACGGCGCGCAGGGTTGCACGATGTGCCGATGGGCTGTCGGAAAGCGGCGGCGAATCCAAGGCGCGTGCACTGATGATCGAGCGCGGCTGGCAGACGCCGGAGTTGCAAGTTGAGCTGTTCGATCCGGTTGAGCCGGGACGACCGTATCGCGTCGACTACTTGTGGCGCGTGGGCGACCGGCTGATTATCGGGGAGTTCGACGGATTCGTTAAAAGCGAGAAGGCGGCGGAGGAGGGCAAGCTCGCGAAGGCGCAGTTCGATGAGCGCCAGCGCGAGTCGAGGCTTTCGCTGCTGGATAACTGCAAGATCGTGCGCTTGTGCTGGGATGATCTAAGGGATCCGACAAAGCTCGATCGCAAGCTCAAGGTCGCCGGCGTGCCGCGTGCGTGCTGAGGCAGTTGCAGGGCGTTTGGCTGCACAAGCGTGGAAAATCGGACGGACGAGCGTGGATTTTCGGACGCTTGTTGAATGAGCGTGGATAATCTCCCGTTTTTAGCTCGTAAGGGGGCTCAAAGTGGGAGATTTTCCACGCTCATCTTGCGGGTGCGATACAGCGGCGGCTAGGCGCTGACGATGTTGGGCAGCGGCAGATCGTGGGCGTCGGTGGGAACGTGGTCGACGCGCTGTTCGTCAAAGGCGATGCCGACGATTAGGCATTCAGGTGCAACTGTGGGCAGGTAGTGGTCGTAGCAGCCGCCGCCGTAGCCCAGGCGCGCGCCGGTGCGGTCAAAAGCCACGAGCGGCACGACAACCATGTCGAGCTCGGCGGCGGGCACGATGGGGCAGCGATTGCTGTCGATATCCGTAGCCGCGAAGGCCCGCGTAGGGTGGGCGATAAACGGGGCCTCGGACGCATCGCCGGCAGAGACTGACCGCATGCACATGCGCTGGCCACAAGCCATGGCGTCTGTTGCCGTGAACATGCACGGATAGGCCACGCGCCAGCCGCGTTTGGCGGCCGCAGCGGCAAACGCGGCTGGGTCGACCTCGGAACCCATCGCAGCATAGACAGCAACGGTGCGTTGGCCCGCAGTGCCGCTGGACTCCATCAGCTCAACAAGCCGCGCGCAGATAGCGGCGGACTTCGCCGCCCGAACATCCAAATCAAGAGCATTGCGCCGGGCAATCACCGCCCGCCGCAACTCGGCCTTATCCATCCCAGCCTCCTCTAGCAAACCTGCCAAAAAGGGACAGGTTTATTTTGGCAGGTTTTATCTGGGCAAACGCGGTATGGACAGTAAAGCCACTGCAAATATGCCTGCGAACTGCGCCCTTTGTGGTTGTTTGGGCCTGTGCGTTGATGCTATAACGCCGCAGCGATTGCTTCAGTCACAAACTTATTGAGTGACTCACCCTTCTTTGCCGCTGCCAGCGCTGCTTGCTTGTGGAGCTCGGAGCCCGTTCTTACGTTGAAAGAGCCCTTAAAAGCCCGCTCGGGTTCCTTGCCCTTCTCGGCGCAAAACTCAAGGTAATCGTCGACGGCGTCGTGGAAGCATTGCTCCACTTCTTTAGCCGTGGAGCCTTCAAATACGATTGCGTCCCTAATGCCGGCGACCATACCTGTTAGCACATGCTGTTCGGCATCGAACTCGACCGGGGCGAAATAACCCTTGTATGCCAAAACGTTACTCATGACTACCTCCGACATCTTGCAGAAAGCGAACGATGTTTCGAATGGTCCTCGCTGTCAATTCGTCAGATGGATGAGGTGCGTGCATTACGAACATCCTGCCATCTGATGGCCTGTAGAAGCGAACGCGCGATCCGGATGTCTTGCCTTTGCTGTCCATTTCAAAGCCATATGAAGCCATGACTTTTAAAAAATCCGCATACCGATACGTCGAAGGGCAGCTAAACAGTTGGGCGATGAGTTTATCGGATCGAGTCATCCCGCCTCACATTCTGCAACTATATCTTAGTTGCAATTTAAGTTCGATGCAAGCACCTCTAGTATAGAACATGTGTGCGTATAGAACAAGTGTTCGAACCACCACGAAGGGCGCAGTTCACAGGCGCCCTTCGTGGTGGTTTTGCTTGCTGTGCGTTAGCCCATCAGGTCGACGACGTTAAAGCCGGCGTTGCTCTTGGCGATGACGTCTCGGCCGCCAAAGACACAGGTTGGCGACTCGGCTGCGATGCGCGTCACGTCGGCGCCGAGCGAGCGAAGCTCACCGGGCGTGGCGGCGAGCA
>UQUD01000083.1 GCA_900544225.1 uncultured Collinsella sp. | reverse complement strand
TCGTTACTGAAAAGCTGATTGGAAGTTTGTGTGCCGCCCCTTATGGGGCGGCATGTTTTGTTTGGGGTCCCGGTCTTCACAATTTCCGTCAAGCTTTTGGTTAGGTTTTGGTTAGTTGGCGGGCTGGCGGAAGGGCAAAAGATCATTCGATAAAAAAGCTCAAAGAAAGTGCTGGTGGGGGAGTTGTTGAGGTTTTCGACAGCTTTTGTCAGCAAGAAACTTTGCAGCTATTGCTACGGATTGCGTTGTCGCGGTCATGGTGGTGCGGGATGCTGGTCGTAAGCGCCGAATGCTCCGATTGAGGAGGCAAGCATGGATCTGTTTCTTGAGACCCCGCAGCAACAAGCTGAGCGCATGTTGCGTCAGCAGCAACGGCTCATGGAGATGCAAATGCAAGGGGTAGCCGCCCAGCCCCCTGCGCAAAACGCCACGCCCGCGGTTTCGCCTGCGGGCGGATCGGCGCCAGAGAACTATTCCGTACAACAAGATTCATATGCGCAGGAGCTTGCGTTTGACAAGCGCCGCACACGTCACCGCCGCGTGGGCCAGCGTCTGCGCACGTTGGCGATGATTGTACTCATTCCGTTAGGACTTGCGGCGATTTTCCTGGTCTCGTATGCGCTCACCTGCATCCTCAACGGTGCCTCGCCCAGCGAAGTGCTCCAGCATCTGTCAGCCCTCGGCCAGCGCCTAGGCGATGTCATAACAACCATTCGCGCCGGCTGGGAGAGTTAGCGTTTTGACGCCTGTGGCCCAAAATCCATTTGTCCGACTGCCGTGGGGCGCTCGGTGCGTGTGGCGGGGTAAGATTGATCGAGGTTTTGATTGATAATCGATTGGGTTTGTTGGGCGGAGTCTATGTCTGCTATTGATATTGCGCTTGTTGTGATTGCCTTGGTGGCGGTGGGGGTTGCTGCGGCTTGTGCCCTGCAGCTCAAGAGCCTGCGTGCCGAGTTGCGGGAGCGTGGCGATAGTAGCGCAGAAACGCAGGCAGCACTTGAGCAGGCCAACAGCGCGCTCGATGCCCTGAACGTCGCGCTGGCAGAAACCCGCCGCACGGCAAATGCCATCGCGCAGCAGCAGACGACCGACGCCGCCGTAGAGCAGCAGCGCTACCTGACCATCGCGCGTGAGTTCTCGCAGGCTGGCGACCGTATGGATGACCTGCGCCGCGAGACGGCCCAACAGCTCGGTGCCAACCGCGAGGGCATCGAGCACCGCCTGGACAAGGTGCGCGAGACGGTCGATGCCCAGCTGGGCGCCATTCGCAAGGACAACAACGTGCAGCTCGATCAGATGCGCGCGACGGTGGACGAGAAACTCTCCCGTACGCTCAACGATCGCCTGTCTGCATCGTTTAAACAGGTGAGCGACCAGCTCGAGGCTGTGTACAAGGGCCTGGGCGACATGCAGTCTATCGCCACCGGCGTGGGCGACCTCAAGCGCGTGCTGGGTAACGTCAAGGCGCGCGGTATCTTGGGCGAGGTGCAGCTGGGTGCAATCCTGGCGGACATCCTTACGCCCGACCAGTATCTGGAAAACGTTGCCACCAAGCCTGGCGCCTCGGAGCGTGTTGAGTTTGCCGTCAAGCTGCCGGTAGACGAGGGCGATCCCGTGCTGCTGCCGATTGACTCCAAATTCCCGGGCGACGCGTACGAGCATCTGCTCGACGCCCAGGAGTCGGGTGACGCGGAGGCCGTTGCCGCTGCGCGCAAGACGCTCGATGCGATGGTGAAACGCGAGGCAAAGGATATTTGCGAGAAGTACCTGAGCGTGCCCGCGACGACCAACTTTGGCATTCTGTTCGTGCCGTTTGAGGGTCTGTACGCCGAGGTCGTCAGCCGCCCCGGGCTTATCGAGACCCTGGGCCGCGACTATCACGTCAACGTTGCCGGCCCCAGCACCATGGCGGCCATCCTCAACAGCCTGCAGATGAGCTATCAGACGTTTAGGCTGCAAAAACGCACCGATGACGTGCTGCGCGTACTTTCCGCCGTCAAGGCTGAGCTGCCGCGCTATCAGGCGGCGCTGCGTCGCGCGCAGCAGCAGATTGAGACCGCGGGCAAGACGGTCGAGGGCATTATCACCACGCGCACCAACGTTATGGAACGCAAGCTCAAGGACATCGACGCGCTGGAAGACGCGCGGGAGGCCGACGCGATTTTGGGCTTGGAGTCCGCAGGCTTACTCGCGGGTCAGGAAGACGAGGGCTAGCTGCAACGGACGGCGGGGCGTCGGCGCAAGCGCGGGGCGCGGGCGCTTTTCGCATCGTGCTTGCCTGAAGTGCACTTTAGTGTGCACAATGGCGCTTCGCCCTATCAGACGCGAAAGGAAGACCATGTCTCAGAGAAGCACCAGTCCGCTCAAACGCTCCACCGTGCGCCGCACGCTGCAGCGTTTTTGGGACGTCACGCGCACACAGCCGTTGATCGTCTTTCTCTCGGTGTTCTCGTCGGCGGGCTACATCTTTTTGCTTACGTTTGCCAACACCTACGTGATAGCCCTTATCGTCGACCGCGTCCAGGCCGGCCCCGTGGCGGGTGACCAGGTGTTTGAGGTCTTTAGCCCCTATATTCTGGCGCTCGTGCTCGTTAACCTGGTAGGTCAGATCCTCTCCAAGCTGCAGGACTACACCGTCTACAAGCTCGAGATTGCGGGCAACTATCACCTGGCGCGCTTGTGCTTCGACACGCTCTCCAATCAATCCATGACATTCCACACCAGCCGATTTGGCGGATCGCTTGTGAGCCAGACGAGTCGTTTTATGAGCGGCTACACGGGGCTGGTGGACGTGACGGTGTATTCGCTCATCCCCACTATCACCTCGGTTGTCTGCACGGTGGCGGCGCTCGCTCCGGTGGTGCCCACATTTACCGTGATCCTGGTGGGCATCATGGTCGTCTACATCGCGTTTGTCTGGCTTATGTACAAACGCATCATGCCGCTTTCGGCCGCGACGTCCGCCGCACAGAACAAGCTGTCGGGCGTGCTGTCCGACGCGGTCACGAACATCCTGGCCGTCAAGACCTGCGGGCGCGAGGACTTTGAGCGCGACCTGTTCGACGCTGCCGACCGCGCCGCGCGCGACGCCGAGACGGTTTCGATGCACGCCATGATGCAGCGCAACTTTACGACCTCGGGCCTTATCGTTATCACCATGGCCGTGGTGAGTGTGTTCGTCGCGGGCGGCAACGCGTGGTTTGGCATCTCTGCCGGCGCGCTCGTCATGATCTTTACCTATACGTACAACCTCACCATGCGTCTGAACTACGTGAGCTCCATGATGCAGCGTATCAACCGCGCGCTCGGCGACGCCGCCGAGATGACGCGCGTGCTGGACGAGCCGCGTCTGGTGGCAGACGACGAGAACGCCCCCGAGCTCAAGGTGCGCGAGGGCGCGATTGATTTTGAGCACTTGAGCTTTGCATACCGTGATGCCGCGGCGGGCGAGAGCGTGTTCAACGACCTGACGCTCCATGTGGCGGCGGGCCAGCGCGTGGGCCTGGTGGGCAAATCGGGCTCGGGCAAGACGACACTCACCAAGCTGTTGCTGCGCCTGGACGACGTACAGGGCGGTCGCGTGCTCGTGGACGGCCAGGACGTCTCGCGCTGCACGCAGCAGAGCCTGCGTCGCCAGGTTGCCTACGTGCCGCAGGAGGCACTGCTGTTCCACCGCTCCATTCGCGAGAATATCGCCTACGGTCGACCCGACGCTACCGACGAGCAGATTCGCGAGGCTGCGCGTCTGGCCAACGCGACTGAGTTTATCGACCGCCTGCCCCATGGCTTTGACACCATGGTGGGCGAGCGCGGCGTTAAGCTCTCGGGCGGCCAACGCCAGCGCGTGGCCATCGCCCGCGCCATCCTTACTGACGCGCCGATTCTGGTGCTCGACGAGGCGACGTCTGCCCTGGACAGCGAGTCCGAGGCGTTGGTGCAGGAGGCGCTCGAGAACCTGATGCGCGGGCGCACCTCCATTGTGGTGGCGCATCGCCTGTCCACCGTGGCGGCGCTCGATCGCATCGTGGTGTTGGCGGACGGTGAGATTGTCGAGGACGGCACACATGCGCAGCTCGTTGAGGCGGGCGGCGAATACGCAAGCCTGTGGAGCCGCCAGACCGGCGCATTTTTGGAGGCTTAAGGCCCCCGTACGTGGGACAATCGTTTCAGTGAAGTTTGAAGTTATGTTTCTGCCGAGCCGAGGAGTCGTTATGCCACGCGAGACCAATGCCGCCAAACGCGAGCGCGCCATCGAGGTGTGCGAGCGCCTTAACCGTCGCTATGGCCCGGTCGAGTGCTTCTTGGACCACGAGAATCCCTTTAGGCTGCTCATCGCGGTACTGCTCTCGGCTCAGACGACCGACGCGCAGGTCAACAAGGTGACACCCCAACTGTTTGCCCAGTGGCCCACGCCCGAGGCCATGGCCGGAGCAAGTGTGACAGACGTGGCGGACACCATTAAGTCACTCGGCTTTTATAAGAGTAAGGCCAAGCATGCCGTGGAGGCCGCGCAGATGATCGTTGCCGACTACGGCGGCGAGGTGCCGGCCGACATGAAGGAGCTTGTAAAGCTGCCGGGCGTGGGGCGCAAGACAGCGAACATCGTGCTCAACGTGGGGTACGGCATCGTGGAAGGCATCGCGGTGGATACGCACGTCAACCGCATCGCGCACCGCCTGATGCTGAGTCCCAAGACGCACGCCAAAGAGCCGCTCAAGACCGAGCAGGATCTGCTCAAGATCTTGCCGCACGAGTATTGGGAGTCGGTCAATCACCAGTGGATCACCTTTGGCCGCGAGATCTGCGACGCCCGCAAACCCAAGTGCGGCGAGTGCCCGCTGGCAGACCTTTGCCCCAGCGTGCGCGTGGCGGGGTAGGGCCTGACACGTTTTGCCGACACCCGAAGACGGCGACCAATGTTGCGCAACACATTTGGGTCGCGAGGGCTCAATATGATGGCGACAGATGCCGTTTGTTGTGAGGGGATGCCCGAATATGTTTTGCACCAAGTGTGGCTCCGAGATGCCCGACGGAACCGATTTTTGCACGAACTGCGGGGCACGCATGGGCGCCGCTTCTCCGGCTGTCGCGCCTGCTGAGCCCGCACCGATGCCGGCGGCAGGGATGCCTTCCGTGCAGAAGAAGTCGTATAAGCGCGCGGTGATTGTCGGCATGTGCGTGGTGGGCGTGCTCGTTGCCGGCGGTGCCGCTCTGGCGCTGACCGGCGTGCTGGGTCCGCTTGGGCAGGGCAATTCATCGCAGATCACGGTGCTGGGGTCTGACGAGGGTTCGGCCGAGCTTAAGGACCAGGGAAGCGCCAAGGAGAAGCCTGCCGAAGAGCAAGAGGAGCCGGAAGAGCCCGGGCAGACGGGCAGCAGCGTAAAGGTCGACCTCAACGACCAGGCAACTTATGCCGCGGCGAACCTGTTCCTGTCGAACTTTACGGAGGAGCACTTCGATCGGGACTGGTATCAGGCGGGCGGCTTCGATTCGACTGACGGACTTTCTGATGACGAGAAATACAAGCTGGTCAAGTTTATCTGGTGCCATTTTATTGACAACGCGCCGTATCGAATCGAGAAAGGCGACTATGACAACGGTCACTATCAGCGCATGGCGACCGATGTGATTAATAGGGAACTCAATCGCCTGACGGGTCTGACGCTCTCGGATGCTGACATGACCTTTGATAAAGGGTCGGGTGGGCAGATGCTTGCCGATTCGGCCGAAGCGCATGACGGGTACTTGTATCTGAAGCAGGAATACGGCCAGGGAAATTACAACCCATCGTGTGCCATCGTTACGGGCGCGACTGCCCTTGGCGACAACATCTACGAGCTCACCTATGAGGTTTACAGTGCTGGCGGTGCGTTACTTCCTTCCGACATCCCCGAGAGCACCTACGGCCTGCCAAAGGACCAGTTCATCGCCGCAATTCAAGCGGATGCATCCAGGGGCCGTACCGAAACTTGCACGGTCCGCGTCGCACAGGGTGACGGCGCCCCGACCTTCACACTGCTTAAAATGGGCGTCTACGATTAGACTCGGCGTATAGCTCACTCTGATAACGCCAGGCGACTCGTCCGTCTGGCGTTTTTGTTGCGGGGCTGGGCATGCGCTTGAGCTGGAGTATTTGTTGCCTCCTGCCGCCTCATGCAAAAATGTGTTGCTAATTTAGAAGCCTATTCAAGCGCGCCGAAGTCGTGCGTGCTGGCGTAGCATGAGCAAAAAATCAAGCAATGGAGGGTAACGTGGCAATATCGAAGACGCGAGAGCTCGAAGATTATTTTGAACGCATCGTGCGCACGCGCGAAGGCGACCTGCCTGGTCGTCGCAAAGGCGACGAATACTTGTCTCAAACCCATGCGCTCTACCATGGCGACCCTGCGCCCTGGGCTCTGACGCCAAAGATATTCGACAAGGATATGACGGCGCTTCTTAAGGAGGCGGCCGAGCGCATGTACGGCATTATGGACAAGGTGACGCGGGCGTTTTGTTCCGATGCCTCCGTGCGCGCGTGGTTTCGCATGGATCCGGCTTTTGCTGACCTGTGCGCTATGGATGCCGGCTATGATTGTCAGATTCCCCTCGCGCGTGTCGATATCTTTCTTGACGAGGACTCCGGTTCGTATTCGTTTTGCGAGCTCAATACCGATGGCAGCGCCGGAATGGTAGTGACCGATGCGGTCAGTCAAGCTGTTCGGATGACGCCCTCCTTTGAGGAATTTGCATCCGACCATCCCGGCTTTCGGCAGTACGACTTGTGCGGTAGCTGGATAGATGCATTGTTTGAGACCTATGCAGAGTGGAAGCGGGTCCATCCTCGCCGCACCGAGGATGGTGCACGGTCGGACGACGGGGCCCGCGTTGACGAGGGGCTCTATGCACCGCAATCAAAGATATATCCCGCTTCGGTGGCAATTGTCGACTATTCGGAAAGCATCGACTTGGAAGATGCGGCTCATTTTGTCGACCTTATGAGGCGGCGGGGTGTGGTGGCGCGCTTTGCGGATGTGCGCGACCTGCGGATTGGCGAAGACGAGAGCGGTGCTAGGCGGCTGTGCGATGCCGCCGGTCCTATTGATTGCGTCTGGCGACGCGCGGTGACCGGCGAGCTGTGGGACAAGCCGTGCGACGGACGCTCGGCCTTAATCGAGGCTGCCCAAGAAGGGGTTGCATGCATCGTCGGTGGTTTTAGAACGTGGCCGTGTGCGACTAAGACCGTATTTGCGTTTTTGTGGTCTCGGGCTGGTCAGTCCTTGTTGAGCCCGGAGGAGCAATCGTTTGTACGGGAGCATGTGCCCTATACCGAGATTTTGGACGAAAGCACCCAGTTGTCGAGATTTGCCGAAAAGGACCGATGGATCGTCAAGCCGTGCGGCGGCTACAATGCGGTTGGCGTTGTCGCTGGTTTGGATGCCACGGAACAGGAATGGTCTCAGGTGCTTGCTCGCGCCGCGGCCGCTGGGGCGATTGTGCAGGAGTATGCTCAGCAGTATCAGACTCCCTGCTTGCGCGGAACGCTTGTCGATGGGCCGCATCGAGGAGAGGTGCCCAAAGGGCTGATGGATGAGCTTGGCTTTGCGCCCGCTTCCAATATGGAAGGCCTGTATCTGTATCGCGGCCGTTTTGCGGGTGTGTATACACGCGTCGGTTTTGCCAACACTATAGGCGAGTGGACGAGCCGCTTAAACGTTGCGAGCTTTTTTGAGGAATAGCCGTTTCTTGGGGCACCTTCCGTGGTTGCGGCGTTCGACGTGACGGGGAAATTTTGGCGAAGCCGGTGAGTCCAGTTCTATCTGGCGTTTTTGTTGCGGGGCTGGGCGTACGCTTGAGCAGGAGTCCTCTCCATGCGCTACCATGACAGGCAATGATTTTTGACGTACGACCCGCCGAGCTTGCCCCGGCGGGCTTTTGGCGTTGCAATGCCGGAGGAACAGCATGCTCATTCACCGTATAGCCGCGCAGCTCTACACTGCCGAGGCGCTGCAGACTGTCGAGGCCGGACTCGATGCCGGCGAGGACGTGACGCTGGCCGTGTCGCAATCGGGTCGCACGCTTATGGCGGCAGCCCAGTTTGCGCGCCGTCCGCGCCCCACGGTCTACATTGTGAGCGGCGAGGAC
>UQUD01000082.1 GCA_900544225.1 uncultured Collinsella sp. | reverse complement strand
AGTCTGTTTTTGAAGATGCAGATGTGATATATTTTACCGGCGGAAATTCTTTCTTTCTTATGGACCAACTCCGTAAAACAAGAACTGATGGGTTGCTGAAAAAGGAATTGGTAAATGGAAAATTGATGATCGGCGAGTCGGCAGGCGCAATTATATGCGCTCCAAGCATCCAATATATCGAGCAAATGGATGAAAAGCCGGAGGACTACTCACAAGAAGATGATGCAGGGCTTGATTTGATTGATTTCTATGTTCTTCCGCATTATCTTACAGCACCATTTAAGAAAGTTACCGAGAAAATAATGACTGAGTTTTCGGATTTGAATCTATGCCCAATTAACAATCGTCAGGGAATTGTAATTGATGGTGAAGGTTCAAAGGTTATTTGCAAAGACTAATTTAAACTTCCAGTTTGCTGCACTCGCTCCTAGCAGGGTTTGGGGCAGGAGGGGCGCAAGAGACGGGAGGGCCGTGTACGCGTTCCTGCGCGAGGACCGCGGGGAGGGACTGCCTGGGTACGGCGCTTGTCAACTCGGTCTACGTCTTTGATGACCGGGTCGTACTCAATATCAACTTCACGGATGATGCCAAAACGGTCACCCGTGAGGAAGTGTTGGGTTCGAGTGCTGTGGACAATGTTCCAACATGCTGGGATCGAACTCGCTAGCCGGAATCACGCGGTACCCGTGACGCAGCAGCAGATCGACAAAAACACCGTTGCCCGCGGTGAGCGTACCGCTAAAGGTGCCATCGTAGACGCGACCCGCACCGCACGAGGGGCTACGGTCCTGCAAGACGCACACAGCTATCTCGGACGGACCGCCTGCCTGCTCACACATATCGAGCGCACGTTGAGCGCCCAGGCGATACTCGCGATCGACCGAGATGCCCTCGCAGGTACGAACCTCGCCGTTAACAATCTCGGACGGCTTGCGCGGCGTGGGCAGGCCGCCAAAGACCTCAGGGCACACCAAGAGTACCTCGGTCCCTGTGCGTTCGCACGCTTCAACCAGCTCGCGATGGTAGTTATCGAGCCCGTTATACTTGCAGCTCTCGCCCATCAAGCAGGCACTTACCACGATTTTCATATACAACTCTCCCTACGCAAATCGCCCCATTTGAGATGGACACTCAAATGGGGCGATTGAGACTGCGCAACCAGTATTACTGCTGCTTGGGCATCAGCGGATTCTCACGCGTGAGGAGATTCATGAACTCCTCGCCCGTGATCGTCTCCTTCTTGTACAGATAACGAGCCAGCTCGTGCAGCTTAAACTTGTTCTCCTTCAGGATCTGCAGGGCGCGATCGTGCGCATCCTCGATCAGCTTGGCGACAATTGCGTCCACGCGCTCGGCCGTACCGGGGGCGCAGGTGAGCGACGTGTCCTGGTTGAGATACGCATTCTGCACGGTACCGAGCGCCATCATGCCAAACTCATCGGACATACCAAAGCGCGTCACCATGTTGCGGGCGAGCTTGGTGGCCTGCTCGATATCGTTGGCTGCGCCGGTCGTCATCTCGCCAAAAATAAGCTCCTCGGCGGCACGTCCGCCGCAGTAGACAGCGAGCTTGTCCAATACCTCCTGGCGCGTGGTCAGGAAGCGTTCATCCTCCTCAACCTGCATGGTGTAGCCCAGAGCGCCGCTCGTGCGCGGCACGATGGTGATCTTGGTGACCGGCGCAGACCCCTTCTGGCGGGCGGCGACGATAGCATGGCCGATCTCGTGGTAGGAAACGACCTGCTTCTCGTGGTCGGACAGCACCGTGGACTTACGCTGCTGTCCGGCGATGACGACCTCCACCGACTCCTCAAAATCATCCTGGGTCGCGCGCTTGCGCCCCTCGCGGACGGCACGCAGGGCGCCCTCGTTGATGATGTTGGCCAGGTCGGCGCCCGAGGCGCCGGGGGTGGCGCGGGCAATCGCGGACAGGTCGATCGGCGGCTGCGTCTTCACGCTCTTCGCATGCAGCTCGAGGATGTTCTTGCGGCCGGTCAGGTCGGGCAGCTCAACGGGGATGCGGCGGTCAAAACGGCCGGGGCGCAGCAAGGCCGGGTCAAGGCTGTCGGGACGGTTGGTGGCAGCGAGGACGACGATGCCCTTGTGGTTATCGAAGCCGTCCATCTCGGTCAGCAACTGGTTGAGCGTCTGCTCGCGCTCATCATTGCCGCTAAAGCCGCCGCCGTCACGCTTTTTGCCGATGGTATCGATCTCGTCGATAAACACGATACACGGGGCCTTTTCCTTGGCCTGCTTAAACAGGTCGCGAACCTTGGCGGCGCCGCGGCCGACAAACATCTCGACGAACTCAGAGCCCGAAATGCTAAAGAACGGCACGCCCGCCTCGCCGGCCACAGCCTTGGCGAGTAGGGTCTTACCGGTACCCGGAGGGCCAACAAGGAGAGCACCGCGCGGCAGCTTGGCGCCAATTTCCTCGTAGCGCTGCGGCTTCTCCAGAAAGTCGACGACCTCCTTGAGGGATTCCTTGGCCTCTTCTTGGCCAGCGACATCCTTAAAGGTCACGCCCACATCTTTGGAGGCGATTACACGAGCGCCGGATTTACCCAGTCCGCCACCGCCAAAGCCGCCGCCGAAGTTCATCGACGGGCCGTCATCGCCCATGGCCTTCTTCATGCGGCGGTTGAGCCACCAGCCGATGAGGAAGAAAATCGCCATGGGAAGGATGAGCGTGAGCAGGTAGTAGGTCATCAGACCCGAGTTTTTATCGGGAACGACCGACTCCAGGGACGCACCGGATTCAAGCACACGATCGGTAAAGCCCGCGTCATTCGGCACGCCGGTCGTCTTGTAGGCGATGTTCTCGTCCTCGCCCTTTTTGGTGTAATAAATCGTGTAATCGTCCGTGTTGTACTCGACCTTGTCAACGCTCTTCTTATCGAGCGCTTTGACAAACGTCGAGTAATCGGTCTTCGTAATCTGCTGCGTGTGACCGATGTTAGGGAACAGAACGGTCGAGAGCACGAGGTAGACGACGAAGGCGATGAGCACGTAGAGAATCATATTCCGTCTACGTTTGTTGTCATCCATCTCCATCAGCTTGAACTCCATCTACTGGGGTTGATAATGCTAACTAGAATACCCAACCCGGACGGCGATAAACCGACGCCGGGCACGAAAGGACAGAGATGGCATCACTTGAAGTCGGCAAGGTTCAGATCTATACGGGCGACGGCAAGGGCAAAACCACGGCTGCGCTGGGATTGGCGATGCGCGCCAAAGGTTATGGGCTCGACGTACTCATGCTGCAGTTTGCCAAGAAGCTGCACTGCGCCGAGCACGACGCCGCGCCGCGCCTGGGACTGCGCATTGTACAGGCCGATCGCGACACACCCGAGGCCTGCGCCGAGCAGATCATGGAGCTCGCACGCGAGCAGATATCACAGGTCGACGTTCTGATTTTGGACGAACTCGGCGAAGCGATGCGCCGCGGATTCGTGACGCGCGAGGATGTGGAGGGACTGATCGCGCTGAAGCCTGCCACCACGGAGCTCGTGCTCACCGGCCGCGGGCTGCTGCCTCTCGCGGACCTCGCCGACCTAGTCACCGAAATGCGCCCCGTCAAACACTACTTCGACGAAGGCCTCCTAGCCCGTCAAGGCATCGAATACTAATCATTGGGGACGTCCCGAATGGCTAGGCGGTGGCGCGGCCTAGCCAGTTGCCGCTGTGGTGGTAAACGGTGAACATCATGGCGGTGATTACCCAGGTTACGGGGTAGACCAGCAGCAGGTGCTCAAGCGACGGATCGAACGGCATAATCGCAAACACCCAGATCACCCTGAGCACGACGGTGCCAAAAATCGTGAGCAGCATGGGCTGCAAGCTCACGCCGGCACCGCGAATGGATCCCGACGCGTTTTCGATAATCGAGAAGATCGCGTAGAACGGCGCGATGAAATGAAGAATCGTCGTGGTGTACGCCGAAATCGAAGCATCGTCGACAAACAGACGCGACAACGGACCCGAGAACACCAGCAGCACGGCAGACAGACCACCAATGAGCATAAACGACAGCACGAGCGACGTATGGTAGCCCTTGCGCATGCGCTCGTAGTTGCGCGCGCCAAAGTTCTGCGCCGAGAACGTGGTGATCGACACGCCAAGCGCCTCGGTGACCATCCAGACAATGCCATCCAGGCGACCCGAAAGACCCCACGCCGTGGTGACATCGGCACCAAACGAGTTGACCGACACCTGAATCAAAACGTTGGAAATCGAATACGCAGCAGACTGAAAGCCAAGTGGCAGACCACACGAGATCATGCTCTTACAAATAGCAGGATCAATGCCGAGTTTGGACAGTGAAAGCCGCCACGCACCCGGTGCGTGCATCATACGAATCACGATCATCGTGGCGTTGGAGCAAATGGTCAGCGCCACCGCGATGCCGCAGCCCAGAGCCTCCATATGAAGCACGGCAACGAAGATGACATCCAGCACCGCATTAACAAGGCAGCCGGAGGCGATGATCACAGCAGGCCCGCGCGTGTCGCCCACGGCGCGCAGCAATGCCGTTCCCATATTGAGCAGCAGCGCCGCAACCATAGCGGCAAAATAACAACGAGCATAGGCCACGCCCTCGGCCAATAGTTCATGCGGCGTGTTCATAAGCACCAGCATGGGCTCAACGAACACTATGCCAAGAATCGAGAAAACGATACCGCCCACCAGCGCGAGCGTCATGGCCGTATGGACCGATCGGCTCAGGCGCTCGTCATCGTGCTGGCCAAAAAACTGGCCCGTAATGACCGCGCAGCCAGCACCCACACCGACGCAAAAACCAATGCAGAGCTCCGTAAGCACCATCGTGGCCTGAATGCCACCCAGCGCGAGCTTGCCGCCAAACTGACCGACGATATAAGTACCGATAAGCGTGTATGCCTGCTGAAAAAACGAACTAAAGAAGATGGGAACGCACAGCGACAGCAGCTGCTGCCAAATGACACCCTGCGTTACATCGATAGCCGTAGATTTCTTAGCCACACGCCCTCCCCACAAGCGTACGTCAAACAACAAAACATCAATTGAACGGTAAAACCGCTATCAGCTTAACACCGACCGAAGGCAGCAGAAACGCCCCTGGCGGCAAAGCTCGAGAGCACCCCGCTAGTGATACAGCCCCGGCTGGTAGTGGTACTCGTTACTCACATGCGGGCACAGCTGCCAAAAGGCGACAGCACTTGCCGCGGCCACGTTGAGCGAATCGACCCCATGCGCCATCGGAATACGCACGGCGCAGTCGCAGCCTGCAATGGTCTTGGCGCCCAAGCCAGCACCCTCGGTGCCCATAAAGATCGCCAGACGGTCAATCTCCTGCAGCGCGGGATCGTCCAACGACACCGAATCATCCGTCAACGCCATGGCGGCACACGAAAAGCCGGCATCGTGCAGCGCCGCCAGCCCATCATGCGGCCATACGCGCGCCTCGCTGCCAATGCGCGTCCAGGGCACCTGGAACACCGTGCCCATGCTCACGCGGGCCGAGCGACGGTACAGCGGGTCACAGCACGTGGGGCTCACCAAAATGCCATCGACGTTCAGCGCAGCCGCCGATCGGAAAATCGCGCCGACGTTGGTGTGGTCGACAATGCCCTCGAGCACGCACACGCGCACCGGGCGCTCCCCCGCCGCCTCGACGACGCCACCCAAGAACTCGGCTACCGGAATCTGACACGGGCGACGGAACGCCGCCAGCGCGCCGCGCGTCACATTAAAGCCCGTCAACTGCTCCATAAGCTCCATGGAGGCCACGAACACAGGAACCGGACCCGCGCTCTCGCGCACAACCAGGCGCTCGAACAGCGGCATCATCTGGTCGAGCCAGCGCTCGCCCAAAAGAAAGCTCACCGGCTCGTATCTGGCGCGAACCGCACGCTCGATGACCTTGGCACTCTCGGCGATAAAAATGCCCTTCTGAGGCTCCAGCACGCAGCGAAGCTCACGCTCGGTCAGTCGCACGTAGGCATCGAGCCGCTCGTCCTCGAGCGAATCGATTCGCAGCACCTCAACGGCATCAGTCATAGCAGCCAGCCCGCACCTTTCTTTGCAGCACCTATACAAATATCGGGGCAACGCCATGCGCTGCCCCGCCACTCATTCCAACCCGATAATACCGAAGGGATAATCGGGTTTACGCCTCAACGCGACGATACGTCACGAACTCATAATCGACACCCTCGTCGCCCTCGCCCGAGGCAATCGTGGCAACACCGCCTCGCCGCGCAATCTCCCACGCGGGATCGGCATCCAAATCGGGAAAGTACGTATCCACGTCATGCACGCAATGGTTATGCGTAACCTCGGCCTCGACGCAATACGGCAAAAACTGGCGATACACCTCGCCGCCGCCAATCACCCACGCAACGGGTTCATCGGCCACGGCGGCGAGCGCTTCGTCGATGCTATGCACCACGTCGACGCCCTCGGGCGCAAAGCCTTGGTCGCGCGTGAGCACAATATTGCGGCGGTTCTTGAGCGGTCGCCCGCCGGGATAACTCAGCAGCGTCTTGCGCCCCATAATGACCGGGCAACCTTTGGTGCACGCCACAAAATGGCGCATGTCGGCGCGATTGGACACCACCATGTCGCCTTCGCACCCAATGCCCCAGTCGTCACACACGGCGACAATGGCAGAAAGCTTACACGTCATACGCGTCACCTACACCGCAATGGGGATGTTCTTGACCTGCGGGCCGTGCTCATAGCCCTCAACGATCAGATCATCGGTCGTGAACGCATAGAAATCATGCACATCGGGGTTGAGCGTTACCTTGGGAGCCGCAAACTGCGGACGCTCGATAAGTTCGCGGATGATATCGACATGACGGTCGTAAATGTGGGCATCGGCAATCACGTGCAGCAGCTCGCCGGGAATCATATCGACCGACTGCGCGACCATCATCAGCAAAATGGCGTACTGGCACACATTCCAATTGTTCGCGGCCAAAATGTCCTGGCTACGCTGGTTGAGAATCATGTTGAGCGTCGGCTTGTCATCCTGCGGACGCTGCGTGACGTTATAGGTCACGCTGTAGGCGCACGGATACAGGTGCATCTCGGACAGGTCGCTAAACACATAGGTGTTCGTCATAATGCGGCGGCTGTACGGCGTGTGATTAAGGTCGTACAGCACGCGGTCCATCTGATCGAAGTCACCCTCGGCGTAATGGCTCTTCTGGCCAATCTGGTAGCCGTAGGCCTTGCCGATAGAGCCGGTCTCGTCGGCCCACTCGTCCCAAATATGGCTGTTAAGGTCATGGACGTTATTGGACTTCTTTTGATAGATCCAAAGGATCTCGTCCATGGCAGACTTGAGCGCCGTACGGCGCAGCGTGAGCGCCGGGAACTCCTCGCGCAGGTCGTAGCGCACCGTAACTCCAAAGTTTTTAATGGTATAGGCAGGGGTGCCGTCCTCCCACACCGGGCGGACCTTTTGGCCCTCGGTCGTGGTGCCATGGTCCAAGATGTCGCGGCACATGGTTACAAACTGTTGATCAGCTTTGCTCATTGACCCTCCTGTCAGTTGCCTACAAGCGAGATTCATTGTAGCCCAGGCGCACGCGGCCCCACAGCCCAAACATAAGCCCTCATTTTCTGACATATGCCAGAAATTCCTTGCGCAAATCTGCAGGTTCGTTATTTTATTGTTGACATATGTCAGATAAGGAGTGTGCATGGCAGGAAGACGCGAGAAACTGCGCCACGTCGGGATCATCCCCGAATATTGCGGTTTTACCCCCGATGGCCTGGCGAGCGGCGATGACATCGACATGACGATCGACGAACTCGAGGTGCTGCGCCTGTGCGACCTGGAAGGCCTTAGCCAAGAGGCAGTCGCACAGCAGATGGGCATCGCGCGCGCCACGGTGGCGGCAATTTGCAGCCGATCCCATCGCAAGGTGGCAAACGCCCTGGTCAATGGACGGGCACTCAGCATCGAAGGCGGCAGCATCGCGTACTCCCCCATTACCACGACGACGGCCGCATGGCCAGCAAAGGAGGTCGACACCATGAGGGTGGCAACGACGTACGACAACGGCAACATTTTTATGCACTTTGGCCGCAGCGAGCAGTTCAAGATCTACGACATCCAGGATGGCAAGGTGCTCAACGAGCAGGTCGTAGGCACCGGCGGCACCGGTCACGGCGCCCTGGCGGGTCTGCTTGCCAACGGTGGCGTTGACACGCTCATCTGCGGCGGTATCGGCGGCGGCGCCATCAA
>UQUD01000081.1 GCA_900544225.1 uncultured Collinsella sp. | reverse complement strand
TGAAGATACGTGCGACGGGGGCGAGGCGAATGGCTGAGCGGTATCGATATGCGGGTTCAACGGTATCACATTGACCACATAGATTTTTAACTTGCATTTCTACCCGCCCTTTTCGTAGAGTCGCCGATACGTGCTTAGCGCACCCTCGGCGCGTCCGGCAGGCTTTGCGAAATGGGATCCAGGAGACTTCGGCGCAGCATCATCTTGCGGAATGCTTCTAATGAGCCTCCCATCCTTCAAAAACAGAATCTCATCGCACAGCCTATCGACCGAATCCAAGATGTGGGATGACATGATGATGCACGTACCAGAATCGGCCAGCTTCCTGAGAATCTCGGAATGCAAGTCCACCCTGCTGGGGTCGAGCGCGTTCATGGGCTCATCTAATAGAAGGTACCGCGCACCCGTCGCATACGCAATCGCCAGGGTAAGCTGCTGCTTCATGCCCTGGCTCAGAGTGCGGATCCTCATCTTCGCGAACTCGCCTATCTGCGTTTGTTCCACTATCTCTTCGATATCGCGAGCATGCGGCCACATATCGCAAACCATCTTGAGGTGATCTTCCGCACGCAATCCGGGATACAGCAGCGTCCCCTCACCAGGTGCATAGAAGATCATAGAACGGACCTCTCTCGCACCCGTACCCTGCACCTCATCCAGAACGATGCTCCCGTCCACGCGAGGACCCGGCAAACCTGCCATCGCACGCAGCAACGTCGTCTTTCCATGCCCGTTCGGAGCGACGAGACCGTAGACCGTACCCGGGGCAAACTCAGCGTCCACCGAATCTACGAGCACCTTCTTTCCATAAGAGATCGTCAGCGTTTGAAGGCCAATCATCGAGATCATCCCCTTTCGATCTTTGGAACACTCAGGCGCACCATCAACGGAGATACGACGCCCAAAACCACCAGCAGAGCGCCCGATGCGCCGACGACCTCTCCAAAAGGCATCGCGTTCGTCCCTCGCCCAAGGAACCCAATCGTCCCCACCTGGGAAGCGGGATCAAACGAGGCGAATGGAGCCAGCAGCGCGACGCCCATGCCCGCGCTTTCAACATGAGCGCTCAACGAACCCAACACCAGGAGAACCGCGCAAACCACTCCGGTGACAACGGGGTTGCGGCTAATCGCTGCTGTCAACGCAGCGACGACGGAAATCACGCCGTATGCCATGACCAGCAACGGAATACTGCACAACACCGCCTCCCCCACCATGGACGTTGTCGAAGCTCCCGCCCGAATGAGAGCGACGGGATACTCCGAACCACCCGCACCGTTCTTAATCAAGGACACAACCGCAGCGGGAACCATCGACACCAAAAGCAGCGCCAAGCCAAGCAGGAGAGACAGCGCAACAGCCGTCAGAAAACGCACATGCGCTGTTGCGGGGACTTGGAAAACCAGAAGGGAACGGCACCGCAGGTGGGTGCACGCAAGCGATGTGACAACCACGGGCAACAGCCAAAACAAGGAAGGAAGCGCTGCCTGGAGATACGAAAGGAGGATTAATGGGGGCATCTTCGTACTTAACTCGTAAACCTTGGGGTCCGGCAAGCTCGCGATCGACTCGAGCAGAAGGGCGCGCGCCTCCACACGAGAAGGAGTCTCCGGCTCGATTCCGATCGATTGCAGGAGGGTCGCATCTGCCGCGCCCAGCTCGCCTCGAGCGCGCTCGTACGTCGCAAGGCTTCGAAACCCCTCCGCAGGCGTGGGCGCGTACACGAAACCCGAAAGAGCATCTCGCATGCCTTCCAGGGCCGCTTTGCCCTCGACGTCCATATTCGCAGCGTCCTGCTCTAGATACCGATCTATTGAACGGAGCTCCCCATCCCTATACCGAACAGCGGAAACGTCACCAGCGTCAGGAAACACCTCGACCAGAGCCGGGGCCAGCATCGCCGTCGACATTGCAATCGCGCATACGGCGAGGGCAGGAGAATGCAGGAGCAGCTTCCCCATCGTTCTTACATATGCAACGGCGGAGGCACAAGCGCTCGAACGGGCTGTCGTTCTCGATGCGGTGAAGGAACCTCTCTCAAGACAAATCGGGGACATCGGGCGCGCGCAGCCGCTCTTTCCAGCAACGCAAAGCAGGCTAATTGCCAGCACCTCGATCCCGATTGCGCATACGAGGGTAATCGCGCCACGCTCGAAGCAAAGTCCAGGCAGATTCACTATCTGCGTTGTCGGGTACGGGCTATAGGCGCCGACGGTCAACTCAGTGTTCGCATACGTAAGGGGATTCAACAGGGCGAACTCACGTAAAGCGATGGATCTTCCGTAATACCCGGGAACCATCGTCGCCCCCATCAGGGCACATACGAACACGATTCCAAGCGTAGGGTTATTGGCAATCTTCACGGCAAGGTGAACGACGAGCGAGATGAACGCCGCCACCAAGAATTGCAAGATGGCCGTCTGTGCGAACACCAGCCAAGCCGGTTTGATAACCGGAGTCGCATATTGAACGTAGCCTATCGGATAGAACAGCGAGCCCGGGCCATTCTTCACAAGTGCGGCGATTATCCCTGGAAGATTGACGGCGAAGACGGCAAGCATCGCAAAAACACTCGCCCATACGCTCGATGCAACAAGCCTGCCCAGCTCACCCATCGGTGCCTGGATGATGAGTTTTTCACGTTTGTTAAGACGCGCGGCAAGGAACGAGACGGCAACGGCCGTTGCGGCCCATAGCAAGTACTCCTTCGATCCGTCATAAAAGGAGTACGCTCCATCCGATACCTGCAGAAACGGAAGCAGAGGAGAGAGCGGCGCCAAGACAAGACGCCCCGCGGCAAGAGGGTACAGAAGCGCGGGCATGCTTGATGAAGAGGTATAGACGCCCTCCTCCCCCGCATTCACAAGCGCATCCGCATAGGATGCTGACAATTCCTGCTCAACACGGGTTATTCCCGACTCGAGGTATTCGACCCGTCCGTCGATGCCAGCCGCGCTCCTGAAGACGGGCAGAGCACAAAGAACCATCAACGCAACAACGACAACACAGAGCGACCTGGAGGAGAGAAGCGACCTAAAGATCGCCTTCGAGATTTTGAGCATATTCATCGCCAACCTTAACCTCATCCAGTCGGAACAGAGGGGCCGAACAAAATGCTCGGCCCTTCCTCGCATCTAGTAGGTGCTATAGACAAATTGCCATTTATCAGTTGTGCCAAGAACACCACAGGAGCACATTGCAGCGAGGCGGGATTCCCTATGATGCGCGGATCGGCGATAGCCATTTCGGTAGGAGATCGTCTTGTAAGAGATGTTGAACATCGAGATGCTGTGCCCGCTTACGCCGCGAGGACAGCTGTAGCTCCAGTAGGTATCGACGACGTCGTCCGTATACCCGAGGGGCTCAACGAGGG
Organism: uncultured Collinsella sp.; assembly: GCA_900544225.1. GTDB lineage: Bacteria > Actinomycetota > Coriobacteriia > Coriobacteriales > Coriobacteriaceae > Collinsella. The sequence goes on along the minus strand of UQUD01000081.1, from coordinate 4,991 downwards.
CACACTGGCTGCTCTCCTGGGAAGGAGGCATCGGGGTATCCGCAAAAGCGGGGGCTCCCGGCAGCAACAGACAAAGAGCGAGGCCGAGGAAAACCAAGAGCTTACACGACTTAACAGTACTGAACATAATCCTCTCCAATCTAGAGGGGTTTCGGTTGCAGCATGCTGTGATTACTTGCCGGCAAAGTCAATTTAACATAAACTGTTAAAAAGTAACCTGAGTTTTTTAAATTCTTCGGAGGTTATTATGAGTTCCGACAATCGCACTCCCCGGCTTCATTCCTTCCGCATCGCATGTGCGATAGCCTCTGCGACCCTTTGCACCACCGCCATCGCACAAGTGGCGTTCTCCTTAAAGCCAGCAATCGAAGTGCTCGACAACCCTGTAATTGCAGACTCCCCCGCGTATCCAGCCCTTGCGATCTCGACATTGGTCCCTGCCGTCATCGGTATCGCTACGACCATCCTCAGCGCCGTTCTCGTGTGGACGATCAAGAGCGGAGACCCCTTCAAGAAAGGGTCTGCGACATGCTTGAAGGTGCTCGGCATTCTCTTCGTTGTTCAAGCTGCCACCAGCCTCTACGCCGGCTCACTCAAAACCTCCGTTTCGATGTTTGGCGGCGAGGGGGCCGTCGGCGCCCAAGAGATCGCTTCATCATTCGATTGGACCTCTCTGGTTCTCGGCATCGTCCTGTTCATGCTTTCCCAGCTCTTCTTGTACGCCCGAGAGCTGTACCTCGACTCCGACGAGATTGCGTAAGGAAACGCCATGCCCGTAATTGTTCGCCTCGACAAGATCATGGCCGAGCGAAAGATTTCCTCGAACGAACTTGCCGAAAGGATTGGAACCACGCCCGTGAACCTGTCCCGTATTAAAAAAGGGCATATTCGCGGCATTCGCTTCAACACACTCGAGCAGCTATGCCTCGCCCTTCGTTGCCAACCCGGAGACCTTCTCGAAGTCATGAGCGAAGAGGATGCCCGAAAGGAGTTCGGACTCGATTGGTCCGCCGAGGATTAGAGGGCGGTCGTACTCGCCCTGCACACGGGGATGCGAATCGGCGAGGTCTGCGGCCTTCGGTGGTGCGATGTGGATTTCGAGACGGGCCTGATCTCGATCAGACACTCGGTGGCGTACGCGAAGGGAATGGGTTCGTTCATCAAGGACACCAAGACCCATGACGCCAGGGGTATCCCCATCGACCCGGTCGGCCTACTCCCCTTCCTGAAGGAGACCCACGAGATCGACTGCGGAAAGCTGCGCTTGCGCGGCCTTACCGGGGCGGTCGAGATCGGGGACTGCTACATCCTGTCGGAGCCGGGCGCGACCTTCGCGACGACAAGCTATATCCGCAGGGCGTTCAAGACGTTCTCGGAGACCAACGGCCTCATGGGCACCAACGACGAGCTGATCACGTTCCACGGCCTTCGCCACACGTTCGCAACGCAGTGGATCCGCCAAGGCGGCGATATCAAGGCGCTCCAATCGATCCTCGGCCACAAGGACGCCATGGCGACGCTCAACGTCTACGCCGACATCGAGCCCATCTCCAAAATCCATAACATGCTGCGCGCCACGCCGTGCCTTTGGCGCGGGCACCTCGGGCCGAGGGTCGATCCGGGTCCCATGTTCCAACAGAGGATCCAGGAGTCCATCGAGACGCTCCAGGCGTTCGGCCACGGCATCACCGAGCCGGACGACCGAAATATCGCCATACGCGACGTGAAGATGAACAGTTGGCTCTAGCTCACCGAGTACGCGGCAGTGCTGGGCCCATCCCAACTGAGGTCACGGTGGTCCGATAGGGGCGCCGCCCGCGGCATGCGCCGCGGAGCGGTATCCCCTACCGAAGGGCGGGGATGCCCTCCGCTTCCAGTTCGGAATCAGCCGTCGGAGGCGTTCGGCTGACTGCGGGAACGGCCTGTCCGCTCAATGTGTTCGGCTGAGATCGGAAATCAACCCAACACGAGCCGGACACGCGCCAGACGGCTCTTCCCCGTGCGGCCTTCCCCCTTACGCTCATGTTGCAGGCATGTAACGCCGCAGCGAGCGCGCCTTTTTTGCGCCAGACAGGTACAATGATGAACACTGTACCGTAGCGGAGCGCCCCCGCGCGCCGCAACCACGCGAAAGGGTTTCCCATGGCCGAGATCTCGTCCTCCCGCATCGTCATCACCGTCCTTGGCAAGAACCGCCCCGGTATCGTCGCCGGCGTCACCCGCGTTCTGGGCGAGGCCAACGTCGACATCCGCGACATTACGCAGTCCATTATAGAGGACATCTTCACCATGACCATGCTGGCCGACACCGCCGAGTCCAAGCTCGACTTCGCCGAGCTGCAGAAGGCGCTGGCCGAGGCCGGCGAGCTTTCGGGCGTCAACGTGTCCATCCAGCGCGAGGACGTCTTTAACTTTATGTACCGCCTGTAGCGAACAAGCCGCTCGGGGCCGCTTGACGTCATATCGTCCAAGCGCGCGGCCCCAAAGCGGACCGGAGAGGAGCGCGCATGGCCTACGACGCCAAGAAAATCTACTACCGCTTCGACGATCACCTGAGCCGCCTGGTTCTGGATTACGAGGCGAGCCGTCAGATTTCGCCCGAAAGCGAAAACCTCTACCACGGCCTGCCGACCGCCCCGTACGACGAGGGCCTGTTCGTAGAGCATAACGTCAAGCGCGGCCTGCGCAATGCCGATGGCTCGGGCGTGGTCGCGGGCCTTACTCGTATCTCGGATGTGCACGGCTACAACAAGGTCGACGGAAAGGTCGTACCCGATCAGGGCAAGCTCACGCTTCGCGGCTACAGCATCGAGGATCTGGTCAACAATGCCCAGGCCGAGAATCGCTACGGCTACGAGGAAGTCGCCTATCTGCTTATCACGGGTTCGCTGCCCAACAAGGAAGAGCTCGACGGCTTTTGCGAGCGCCTGGGCGCCTTTAGACATCTAAGCGACGAGTACGTTAAAGAGTTCCCTATGACCACGGTGTCGTCGAGCATCATGAACGTGCTCCAGCGCGCCGTACTGCTGCTCTACGCCTTCGATGCCGAACCAGACGTGATCACGCCCGAGCACGAAATCGACGTCGCCATCTCCATGCTCGCCCGTCTCCCCCGCATCGCCGCCTTCGCGCATATGGCCTCGGTCGCCAAGCTTCGCGGCTCCGAGGTTCACGTGCCGCACCCCACGCCCGGTCTCTCCACCGCCGAGACCATCCTACAGGTCCTGCGCGGCGGCATGGCGTTCACCCGCGATGAGGCGATGCTGCTCGACGTTATGCTCATGCTGCATGCCGAGCACGGCGGCGGCAACAACTCCACGTTTGCCTGCCGCGTGCTGTCGTCCTCGGCCACCGACCCGTATTCCGCCTACGCCGCGGCTATCGGCTCGCTCAAGGGCCCGCGCCACGGCGGCGCCAATGCCAAGGTCGTGTCCATGCACGAGGACATCCGTGCGCACGTCTCCAATTGGGAGGACGAGGACGAGGTCGCGGCCTACCTGGGCAAGATTCTCGACAAGCAGGCCTTCGACGGCACGGGTCTCATCTACGGTATGGGCCACGCCGTCTACACGCTGAGCGACCCGCGTGCCGAGGTGTGCCGCCGTTACGCGCGCACACTTGCCGCCAAGAAAGACCTGGGCGATGAGTTCGCGCTCATCGAGCGCATTGAGCGCCTGGCACCGCAGGTGATGCGCGACCACGGCATGACCAAGCCTATCTGCGCCAACATCGACCTGTACACAGGCTTTATCTACAAGATGCTCGGCGTGCCCGAGACGCTTTTTACGCCGCTTTTCGCCGTCGCCCGCATGGCCGGCTGGTCGGCACACCGCATGGAAGAGCTCTTCTGCGCGCACCGTATTATTCGCCCGGCATACCGTCCGGTGATCGAGCCGCTGGAATACAAGCCGCTCGCCGACCGCTAGGACGCGGACCGTTATAGAACCCGAGCGTGGCCAGGGCATCACTGCCCTCGGCCACGCTTTTTATGCCAGCAGAAAGGGCTGCATCAAATGATTGTGTTTTCCGATATGGATGGAACGCTGCTGACGAGCGATAAGCAGATGAGCGATGCCACCTGGGCGATGCTCGACGAGCTCGCACGTCGTGGCATCGAGTTTGTTCCCTGCACGGGGCGTCCGCTGTCGGGCATCTTTGAGCCCATCCTCGCCCATCCCGCCGTGCACTACGCGGTCTGCGCCAATGGTGCCAGCGTCTGGCAGCTCGACGACGGTACGCCCACCGATGCCTCACGTGCTACGCGCATTTTGAGCCGTCCGCTCGACCGCGGTATCGCCCATCGCATCCATCGCATCGCCGCTTGCCACGATGTGACCTTCGATATCTTCGCGGATGGACAGTGCTTCCTCCCCCGCTCGCTATACGGGCGTCTGGATGAGTTCTGTGGCGGCGACCCCCACATCGCGGCTTCGCTCAAGCGCACACGAACACCGATCGACATGGATATCGACAGCAAGATCGACGAGGTCGAGGTGCTCGAACGCATTGCCATGTACTGGCATGAGCCGGCCGACCGCGATGCCATCGCGGCGGCGCTCGACACGCTCGAAGGCGTCGAGGTCACGCGTTCGTACGCCATGAATATCGAGGTCATGGGCGAGGGAGCCACCAAGGGAACGGCATTGGCTTGGCTGTGCGAGCATCTGGGCGAGCCCCTTGCCGACGCCTGGGCCTTCGGCGACAACATCAACGACATTCCCATGCTGCAGGCAGCAGGCCACGGCATGGCCATGATCAACGGCGAGTCCGAAGACCGCGAGGCCGCCGACGCCATCACCGAATACGACAACGACCACGACGGTGTCGCCCGCACCATCATGGCCGCCCTCGCCTAGTCATCGGGGACGTTCTTAAACGACTGGTCGTTGGGAACAGTCTTTGCCACAAGCAACAAGGAGTGTCCCCAGCTGCCGGCAGAGACGATATGAGCAGGACATAATAACATTGAGAGCCCCTGCTGCATGAAAGAC
>UQUD01000080.1 GCA_900544225.1 uncultured Collinsella sp. | reverse complement strand
GCCGCGCCTCCGCCCCCGGCGACGCCGCCGATCGTGCCCGCATCACGCCCGAGACCGAGCTCGACGTGCCCGCCACCTCTGTCTACCAGGCCGGCGCCATCAAGCTCGAGGAGGAGCTCTCCCCTGCCGAGGCCTTCGAGACCGGCATGGGCGAGGCTGCCTATACCTACCTGGCCGACCACGCCACCAAGCGCATCGTCATCGATGTGTCCGCATACAAGCACGCCACGGTTACCGTGCGCGTGAATGGCGTCGACGCAGCCGCTGCGATTGCCGCCATCGACGTCGTCGCCCGTCCGCAGGCAACGCTCGACCTCGCTCTAGCCCTAGACTCCCCCGTCAACGGCCAAGGCGTCGTGGGCTCCGTGCTGCGGGTGTGCGCTCACGAGTACGCCACTGTCAACGTGACCTGCACGCAGACGCTCGATGACAGCTGGATCGCGCTCGACGACACCGGTCTGTTCCTGGACGAGGGCGCGCGCGTCAACGTGCAGCACACCGTCCTGGGTGCCGGTGCCAGCGCCACCGGCCTTGCCGGCGACCTGCTGGGCGACACCGCCAAGGTGACCATCGATACCGATTACCTGGGTGCCCGCGAACAAGTTCGCGACTTTAACTACGAGCTGCGCCACCGCGGCCGCAAGACCGAGTGCGAGATCGACGCCAACGGCGTGCTGACCGGTACGTCCAAGAAGGTCTACCGCGGCACCATCGACCTCGTGCACGGCTGCAAGGGCGCAACCGGCACCGAGCGCGAAACCGTGCTGCTGGCCAACAAGGGCGTCGACAACAAGACCGTTCCCGTCATCCTCTGCGACGAGGACGACGTCGCCGGCAACCACGGCGCCACCATCGGTCACGTCCGCGACGAGCAGCTGTTCTACCTCGCCTGCCGCGGCCTTGACCAAAACGCCGCCGAGGACCTGTTCATCCGCGCCAAGCTGGAGGACGCCGCGCTTTCCGCCATCGACGAGCGCACCCGCGCCGCCGTCGTTCGCTTGGGCAACAACCTAATCGACAACTTTGAGGAGGAGCTCGCATGATCGACACCGAGCACGTTAAATGCGATACCTGTACTGCCCCCGAGCCCATGGAGCTCGACGCCAGCGACGAGGCCTCGCGCGGCTGGCCTACCGTCGACATCGAGACCAATCCCTACAAGGCGCAGTTCCCGCTGTTCCAGCAGCACCCCGAAATCGCCTTCCTCGATAGCGCCGCTACCGCACAGCGCCCCGCCTGCGTGCTCGACGCCGAGCGCGACTTCTACCAGCGCATGAACGCCAACCCCCTGCGCGGCCTGTACTCGCTGTCCGTCGAGGCCACCGAGGCTATCGCGAAGGTGCGCCAGCAGATCGCCGATGTCATCGGCGCCCCCCAGGCCAACGAGGTCGTCTTCACCCGCAACACGAGCGAGTCGCTCAACCTGGTCGCCAAGAGCTTTGCGCCCACGGTGCTGGAGCCGGGCGACGAGGTCGTCATCACCATCATGGAGCACCACTCCAACCTGATCCCGTGGCAGCAGGTCTGCCGCGAGACCGGCGCCAAGCTCGTCTACCTCTACCCCACCAAGACCGGCCAGCTAACGACCGAGGAAGTTCTGTCCAAGGTGGGCCCCAAGACCAAGATCTTGGCCGTGGGTCAGGTCTCTAACGTGCTGGGCGTTGAGAATCCGGTCAAGAACCTCGGCAAGCTCGTGCACAAGTACGGCGGCTATCTGGTCGTCGACGGTGCGCAGTCGCTGCCGCACATGCCGGTCGATGTGGCCGATCTGGGAGCCGATTTCTTTGCCTTTAGCGCGCACAAGGCTATGGGCCCCATGGGCATCGGCGTGCTGTGGGGCAAGATGGACCTGCTCAACGCCATGCCGCCCATGCTTACCGGCGGCGAGATGATCGACTCGGTCACCGAGCAAGACGCCGTCTGGGCGCCCGTCCCCGAGAAATTCGAGGCCGGCACGCAGGACGCCGCCGGCATCTTCGCCACGGGCGCGGCGCTTGACTACCTGGTCAACACGGTAGGCTACGAAAACATCCAGACCCGTGAGAAGGCACTCGTCCACTACCTGATGGGCGAGCTCATGCAGCTCGACTTTGTCCAGATCATCGGCTCCATCTATTGGGACAACCACCACGGCGTCGTCAGCTTTAACGTCAAGGGCATCCACCCGCACGATGTCGCGAGCATCATGGACATGGACGGCGTTTGCATCCGCGCCGGTCACCACTGCGCGCAGCCTCTGCTCACCTGGCTGGGCGTCGAGAACCTTGCCTGCTGCCGCGCCAGCGTGGCCTTCTACAACGACAAGGCCGATATCGACAAGTTCATCGCCGGCCTGCATCACGTTTGGAGCACGTTCAATGGGTAATCTGTACACCTCTACCACGTTTATGGAGCACAACTCGCACCCCGACTACAAGTACGAGATGGATGCCCCCACGCACGAGCACGACGGCATCAACCCCAGCTGCGGCGATGAGCTCACTCTGCAGCTGCGTGTCGAGAACAACGTGATCGAGGAGGCCTCCTTTACCGGTCACGGCTGCGCCATCAGCCAGGCCAGCGCCGATATCATGGCCGACCTCATCACCGGCGAGACGGTCGAGGAAGCACGTCGTCTGGCAGGGCTTTTCCTCGCCATGATCCGTGGCGAGCGGCTCTCCGAGGAAGACCTGGAAGACCTGGACGAGGCCGCCCAGCTCCAGGACATCTCGCACATGCCCGCCCGCGTCAAATGCGCCGAGTTAGCCTGGCGCACCCTCGACGGCATGCTCGAAGGGTAAACTAGCCAGAAGCGGATGCCCCAGATCAAAGGGTTTGATTGCCGAGCCGCCCAATACGGGCGGCTCGGCTTTTTCATAACGCCTCGGACACACAAAGTTCGCGCGTCCGGCGCTCGCCCTGTCATTTACCGAACAGCCAGCCGCAAACACGGACGTTTTCCACAGTGCCAACGGCTAGCGACAGAGCCACGGGCACCCCAAGCAACGCCCCATGCCCCGTCCTGCTGGGCTCCGGTTCGCTTCGCGCCCGCCACAGACGGGTCCCATAGGGTGCGGCGTGCATTTTTGCGAGTTTTCAGCACGCCAAGTTGCGTGTATACGCATTGAAAGCGTTAATCAACGTCTCCAGGCACCCTTTTATATCGTTTTAGAACAAGCATAGTGGTCTCAGGGGTCACAAGCATGCGCTTTGGAGGCACATCGGCAGACATAAATGGCTTCGGGACCCATATATTTCAAGATTACGGCGGTGCCGACAGCACCACGATGCTGAAAACTCCGCTTTTTGCACGGTGTGGACGGGGGTAGGCGCGGGTAAAACCGGACTGAGCCGTATTTTTATGCAAGACGGCAATCGTTCTATGCATATCAAGAAGTGCAGTCAGCGTACCAAGCATTTAGAACGCAGGTTGCGGCGCATGAACGACCCCAGCCGCGGTGCACAGGCAGCCCTACATCACGTTTCCGCCAGCCCGCATCGCCGTCCCCGTGCGGGTCCGCACAATACGAGAAACCGTACTTTTGCCAATCCCGGTATAGTGCTCAATCTGACGCACCGTAAATCCGGCATCGTGCAATCCAACGATAACGGCATCGCGCCGCGCCGGCGGTGCGGCTTTAACCCCGTGGAGCGGAGCCCCGAGGCTCTTCGCCAACCTGTCGGCAAAGGCGTGGCGTTCCCACTCCGTCTCTTTCATATCGCACAGCACCGGTTCGCCGCCGTCGGGCATCGCTAGCGAATAGGCAATAAAGCCCTCGGCAGAACCAAAAAGTTCAAGTACACAAGAAGGATCGGAAAATCCCCTCGTGACATCGGCCGCATCGCTGTCGTAAGCGCGCAGATGCTCCGCAAAGCTGCTCCAGGGATAACGCTCGATTAGGCTAATGCCCTCCTCCTGCGGATCGGCGTGTACGGAGCGAATAGCCTCCATCACCTGCCAGTCGGTATCGAGCGAGCGGCGCTCAAAACGCTCACGAAATAGGCAGCCCGCGCGCCCAGCGCGCTTATTGAACCGACGAGCATACGTCAACAGCAGCCGCTGCATAGCAGCGCTCATTTCGTCCTCGTAATCCAAAAGCACCAGATCCACGTAGTCGCTCATGAGACACCAGGCCACAATCGTCACCTGGGCATCGCGGCAGCAGTCGCGCATCAGTTCCAAAAACTCCCACCGGTCCTCGTCGCTCTCAAAGATCAACTGCCCGCCCATACCGCGGGCACAAACATGGTAAAAACCGGTGATCGTTTTCCAAACGCGCTGCATGGCGCTCCCTTCGCCGGGATCTGCTTACCATCCAATACATCACGATTGAAACGTGCCATCAAAACATTCACGCAAAATGGCACCCGTCGACGGTAAAAGGCGGCAATCCGATGGCGAACGGCAATATAGCCACAGGTCAGGCAACGCTGTCTTGCCAAAAGCTAATCAAAACCTTGATAAAAACTTACACCCTACAAAATGTCGCTTGACCGCAAATAGTCTGGTTAAATCGTTTCAATTGAAAGTTCCGCGCTTCCCGCTACGAAAACTGAGCCGTTCGCCGAATATTCCGTGCATTTCGCGGTATTATAGGGGCTGCATGTCATGTCCCTTTCGAAGGGTCGCCCGGCAATCGCCAGCCACGACCCCCAGACGGGACGCCAACACGATAGAGAGGAGAGGCATGCAGTACTCACAGGAAGTGGAGAACATGTGCCCCGTTGCCAAGGGTGCATACCACGGCCCCGCACCCATCCCCGAGGAGGGCAAGTGGGTCCAGGCTAAGGAGATTTCCGACATCTCCGGTCTTACGCACGGTGTGGGTTGGTGCGCACCTCAGCAGGGCGCCTGCAAGCTCACGCTGAACGTCAAGGACGGCATCATCGAGGAGGCCCTCGTTGAGACCATCGGCTGCTCGGGCATGACCCACTCTGCCGCCATGGCTTCCGAGATCCTTCCCGGCAAGACCATCCTCGAGGCCCTCAACACCGACCTCGTCTGCGACGCCATCAACGTCGCTATGCGCGAGATCTTCCTGCAGATCGTTTACGGCCGCAGCCAGACCGCGTTCTCCGAGGGCGGCCTGCCCGTGGGCGCCTCCCTCGACGACCTCGGCAAGGGCCTTCGCTCCCAGGTCGGCACCATGTTCGGCACCAAGGCCAAGGGCGCTCGTTACCTCGAGCTCGCTCAGGGCTACGTCACCCGCATGGCTCTCAACGACAAGAACGAGATCATCGCGTTCGAGTTCCTGAACCTCGGCAAGTTCACCGACGCCGTCAAGGCCGGCAAGACCCCCGAGGAGGCCATCGCTGGCGCTATGGGCCACTATGGTCAGTGGGAGAACGCTGCCAAGTACATCGACCCGCGCACCGACGAGGAGACTCACTCCGTCGCCAGCGTGTTCCCGGTTCACGAGTAGAAAGGGAGGGAAATAACTATGACTGTTACGTTCGAAGGTTACGAGCGCCGCGCTGACAAGATCAACAAGTGCCTCGCCGACAACGGCATCGCCTCCCTCGAGGAAGCTCTGCAGATCTGCACCGACAAGGGCTTCAACCCGCGTGAGATCGTCAACAACACCCAGTCCATCGCCTTCCAGAACGCCGAGTGGGCCTACACCCTCGGCTGCGCTCTCGCTGTCAAGCGTGGCGCCAAGACTGCTTCTGAGGCTGCCGCCATCATCGGCGAGGGCATCCAGGCCTTCACCGTTCCCGGCTCCGTCGCCGAGGACCGCAAGGTCGGTCTGGGCCACGGCAACCTGGGCGCTATGCTGCTCTCCGACGACACCGAGTGCTTCGCCTTCCTGGCTGGCCACGAGTCCTTCGCTGCCGCTGAGGGCGCTATCGGCCTGGCTCTGAACGCCAACAAGGCTCGCAAGAAGCCGCTGCGCGTTATCCTCAACGGTCTGGGCAAGGACGCCGCTCAGATCATCGCCCGCATCAACGGCTTCACCTACGTGAAGACCCAGTTCGACTACTTCACGGGCGAGCTCAAGGTCGTCGAGACCATCCCCTACTCCGATGGTCCCCGCGCCGCCGTCAACTGCTACGGCGCCGACGACGTCCGCGAGGGCGTTGCCATCATGTGGCACGAGAACGTCGACATCTCGATCACCGGCAACTCCACCAACCCGACGCGCTTCCAGCACCCCGTCGCTGGCACCTACAAGAAGGAGCGCCTCGAGGCTGGCAAGAAGTACTTCTCCGTCGCTTCTGGTGGCGGCACTGGCCGTACCCTGCACCCGGACAACATGGGCGCCGGCCCTGCCTCTTACGGCATGACCGACACCATGGGCCGTATGCACTCCGACGCCCAGTTCGCCGGTTCTTCCTCCGTGCCTGCGCACGTCGACATGATGGGTCTCATCGGCATGGGCAACAACCCCATGGTCGGTGCCACCGTCGCCTGCGCTGTCGCCGTCGAGGAGGCCCTCAAGGCCTAATCGCGCCCGCGCGATGCTCATATAGTTGAGTTTTAGAGCCGCTACCCACCCGGGTAGCGGCTCTTTTTGTTTGCGCTGGCGCAGGGTAGCTAATGCCGATATATCAGCTGGGGCGAAATGCAAGATGTGATGAGATGGAGCGTCAGAGCGTCCATGACGCCCACCTGCCATATTTGCCCTTTACCGATTTGCCGGGTCTTTGCGGCCCCATTGCCGATCACCCGTGCGACAATGCGCCGGACGAGAAAGGAATCCGATGGAATCGACTGATGTACTGGTAATTGGATCTGGCATTGCGGGCCTTTGTGCCGCCATCGAAGCGGCACGCACGGGTGCAACCGTCACTGTGGCAAGCGCCGGCAAGACCATGAGTGGATCTAGCTTCTTCCCGGGTACCTGGGGCCTCGGCCTCATCGGTCCCGTCGACGAAGACGACGAGCAGGACCTCATCGACACCATCCTGGCCGTCGGCGGCGGCGTTGCCGACCCCGAACTCGTCCAAACGTTCGTCCACGGCATTCCCCAAGCGATTGACTGGCTCGAGCAAGACCTGGGCGTTGAGCTCCAGCGTCCGCAAAGCGCCAAGAGTGCTCAACAAAAGCAATTTATCCCCTGCTTTGACCACAAGACGCGCATGTGGCGCGGCCTCACCCGCAAGCCCCTTGAGGACGCTCTGACGACCTGGATCGAGTCGCTCGGCATTTGCCTGCTCCCCCGCCATGAGCTTATCGACCTTGTTGAGGACACGAACGGCAGAATAACCGGAACCGTACTCTACGACCTTACCGAAAATCGAATCGTGCCCTTTGCTGCCAAGGCCACGATCATCGCAGCCGGTGGCACAGGCGGCCTGTTCGAGCGCAGCCTTACGTCGGCTGATGTGCTCAGCTCCTCGCAGGCCATCGCACTGGCGCATGGCGCAACACTTACTAATATAGAGTTCATGCAGATGATGCCTGGCTTCATCGAGCCCAGGCGTAACTTGGTCTTCAACGAGAAAACCTGGCGCTACGTGCATGTAGACCAGCCGGTAGATATTGCCGACGACAAGCTGGACGACCTGCTCGAGCAGCGCTCTGGATATGGTCCCTTCACGTCACGCTTGGCCTCCCGCGCTATCGATCTCGTCATCGAACAGGCAGGTGCCGAAGGCCTGGCACTCCACTACGACTTCCCCCGCGAGGATGTCCCAGAGTTTGTGCAGACCTTTGCCACCTGGCTGCAAGACGAGCACGGCATCGCGCCGACCGACGAGATGCGCGTTGCGATGTATGCCCACGCCGCTAACGGCGGCATCAAGATCGATAAGACCGCGCACACGGGCGTTGAGGGCCTCTACGCTTGCGGCGAGGCGACAGGCGGCATGCACGGCGCCGACCGCATTGGTGGCTTGTCAAGCGCCAACGGCATCGTGTTCGGGCGCGTCGCGGGCGCATCGGCAGCCCTTGCAGCGCAGAAGGAGCCTGAGGCAGCCCTGAAGGCGGATATCACCCTCCCCCAGTACGGCATTGCCACAACAGATGCCGAACGCCTGACACACAGCCTTAGGCACACGATGAGCACCTATTGCATGATCAACAGGACCGAAACAGGCCTATCCGAGGCCCTGCAACAGCTTGAAAGCCTGCAAGACAAGGCCATGGCGCTGAGTAAGCCGCATGCCGATGACAGCGAGATCGCAGCCCTCGCCCGCCTACAGTCGCAGATTCGACTAGCACAGGAAATGGTCAAAGCCATGCGCAAGCGAACTGAAAGCTTAGGTTCGCACTATCGAGCAGACTAAATCGATTCTCACTTTGAGTTTGATCACAACTTCTCAACATGCATCGAGCCCCGTAAGCATGATTCCCCTAAGGAGAACACGCCTACGGGGCTTTAGCCGTGTTTCCCTAAGGGAATCACGGTGCAGATTACTCAGCTCCGCGCGGTAGTGTCGAGAAAGTTGGTGTAAGGGCCCTTGCGGCCCCTGTGTCCGATATCC
>UQUD01000079.1 GCA_900544225.1 uncultured Collinsella sp. | reverse complement strand
CGGCCTCGCCCCGGGCGATGGCGTCGTCGTCGGCGACGATGAGCCAGTAGCCGCAGGGCAGCTCGGCCGCCGTGCCCGCGTTAAGGGCCACGGAAGTTGCGTCGGCATTGCAAATCGCGCGGGCAAGCTTTGCCGTCAGCGCGGTCGTCATATGCCCGTCGGCATTCATCCATTCGGCAGTCTCTTGCGCCGCCGATGCCGAGCCATCAAGCCCCGCATCATAAAGCACGGGAAGAACGGCTTGACGAACCGCGCCATTCGCCCACGTTACGTCAGTTGCAATTTTATGGCCAGCATCGTCATCATCGATAACTGTCGCCGAAAAGAGCTGGTACGCGTCATACCGCGTCGCGACTGTACCGTCCACCGTAATGGCACCGGTGTCGGCAGCACGAGCCGTCCTGGGCAGCATCGCAAAAGAGAACATAGCGACCGTAGCTATCGTCGCGACGGCCAACAAGCGGCACCAAAGCCTACTCACGGCGACCACCTCGATCTTGATCGCGATGGCGGTGAGCATGCATCCATGTCGCGGCAAAGCACAGCAGCGAAGCGCCAGCCAGATACGTCATAGTCAAGCCGGCACCGCCTGCCTCGGGAAGCGTGGTCGAGTATCTGTTGGTAAAAGTCGGCGGGGTCGAAGAGCCATTGTCGTAGGTGACGGTGGCGACGAGATTCCTCTCACCGTTGTCCACCTTAACCGTGACCTTGTGCTGGGTCCTGTCGTAGGTGATGTGGTCCTTGACGTTGTTCTCGGCGCCCTCGGGGACGACCTCAGAGATGGTATAAGTATAGGTATCGGCCTTGTTGTAGTCGACGTTGAAGGAGACGTTGCCCATGGCATCGTTGGTCACCGTTTGGAGCACCCTGTCCTTGTCATCCTTGAGCGCGAACGAGAACTGACCTTCCTTGAACGTTCCGCCTGCGAGCACCTTCTCTGCGTTAATAACCGCCTTGCCCGTCATGCGGTTGTCGTAGACCCAGATCTCGTCCTTCTTTGTATCGTCGATGATCTCCGCACCGTCGACGATGTCCTTTGCCTTAGTTAGCGCAGCCTGATAATCCTTGTCGCTCGCGCTGCCCTTGAGCATGATCCACGTGGGATCGGCCTTGGCATAGCCAACAGGCGCCTTGGTCTCCACGAGCTGATAGAGCACGCAATTACTCATCTTCTTGTCGCTTGTGCCGAACGAGATTTTGCCGTTGGCGTCGGTGGGGACGTCGATCGCGGCCTCGTCAAACGGCGTTCTGGCGTTCTCTACATTTCCGTCATCCGCAACCTGGCCCATATCCACGCTGTAGAGTGTGAACTTCGCCCCCTCGAGCGTCGCGCCAACCTGCTGGGCGTCGTACTTGGTCATCGTGATGCTGTAGCCGTTGCCGCCCGCGCTGGCGGACGCATTTTGAATCTTCCATTTTTGCTCGTCGACCGCCGAACCCTCCGTCACCCCCGCAAGCTCGGCGGTGTTGGAAAGGGACACCTCTTCGCCGGGGTTTCCGGTCGGGATAACCTCATACTCGACCTTGAGGTATTTCCCGTCGGGCACCTCAAGAGTCAACTTCGTACGCGAGCCAGATTCATCCTTGACTTGCTCCATCTTCGACGAATAGTCCTTATCAGCCAGCGGTGACCAGGCACCATTCACCTGCTCATAGACCTTAAACGTCGACGGCACCAGCGCGCACTTGGCATCCATGGTATCGACGAGCTCAAGGAAGTCGGTGCCATTTTTAAGGGCAACGGCAGACTCGTTAACAAGAATGGTGTATTTGATGCGATTGCTATTGGCAACCTGCTCGCCGGACTTTTTGATGACGTTGTTCTTAATGATGACGTCACCTTTACCGGAATCGAACTTTTTAACTCCTGACCCCGCGCTGGCCTTGTTGGTGAACTTCACCTCGTTTGTGGAGGTATCGAGCTCGCCGCGCTTGACCGCCGTCTTGTACGTGAGCTTTGCGTAGCCGGCATAGCTTTCAAGCTCAGTCGTGGGGATGGAGAAGGTGACCGTATTGCCGTTGCGGCTGACGTTGTCGGCGGCGAGCGTCCGACCCGTAACGACCTCCTTGGCCTCGCCTCCGCGATGAAGCCCCGTATGTTTATCATAGGGGTTCTGCACGAGCGTATACTTTGCGGAATTCGCAACATAGCTCATACCATCCGGAAGGCTATCAACGATATTCAGCGGTTTCCCGCCCAGCTTTCCAACTCCATAGTATTCGAACTCGCCATTTGCGCCCTTATTACCCTTTTGGCGGTTTGCATACACCGTCCAGTCGACGATCCAGGCGCCCTTCTCATCCGAGCCGTCAACGGTATGCCAATCGAAGTTCTCAGCCCAAGACACCTTCGACTCCGCTTCCGGCTTCTCGACCGCGGGCATCGTTTCTCGGTTGACAACGTACTTGATGGGTTCGGTGAACGGCCACTGTAGTCTCAGGCCCGGCGCTTCGACCGCTGCGAAGTTTGAGTACCAGCCCGACAGCGCTTCTGATGTGGTGTCGTAGGTGATAACGGCGTAGTCCTCGTTCTCGAGAGCGGCTTTCACGTTGTCGGTAACGATGATTTTGAGGTCGTAGTTTTTCTTTGTTTCATTACCCGGATAGCTGGTCGTTGGTCTCCAGTCGGTGCCCGGAACCAGCTCGGTATTGCCGATTTTAATGGTAATGGAGCTTTCGTCGACACCAAGTTTCTGCGACCATGCCGACTGAAACGTGTCCTTCACCGTCACCTCGCCTGGATGGGCCGCATTGACGATCGCCTTCAGCGCGACCTTCGTCTCCCACGTCGCCCTGCCCGTCGTCGCCGCCTCATCGTATCTCACGAGCCTCTTGGTGATCGGCACAACACCCGTCAGCTGCGGCGTGAAACTGCCATCATCCGTACCGGAAACGGAACCTTTGCGCTCGATGGTCGCGCTGTTGCGCACGGTGTCGTACGAGTTCGTATCGTTCATCTTGGTGTGATAAACGATGCAGTAGGTGGCATATTTATCGTTAAGGTTGTCCGGGAACGTATAGGAAAAGGTATCTTTCGACGAATCAAGAGCACGCTCGTAGATCTTGACTCCATCCGATTCTGACGTACCTTTGTAAACCGTGTAACTCCCCGTATACGTTTGTTTAGCGTCCAACTTATCGGTGAACTTGTAGCCACTCATGTCAGCCTTGAGCTCGCCTTGGTTGAGTTTGACTGTCCATGCGATGTCGGACGGGGTGCCCTTGCCCGTCTTCTGAATCATGTCATAACGGAAGCTGCTGGGTGCGACGCCCTCAATCTTGCCGCTAGGACGATCGCCGACGCCCCACTCCCAGGCTGCTGTGTTTTTGGATGCAGGTTGATTGTGGATGAACTCTCCGTTTTTCGCGGAGATATCTCTCTTCAGCTTGGTTTCATACGTAATCGTATGGACACCTTGGGGAAGGCTGCCCAAGTTCTCGATGGTCGCGGTCTGACCTTCGATTTTTGGCTGCGATCCAATCGTCTTGTTATCGAGCTTAAAGCTGTCTTTCACAAATTCGAAGTTGGCGCCCAGCGTATCGGTGAACTTGACGTTCGTGGCATATGACTCGACGGTGAGTTTAACGGTCCAGGTCACCTTGGCCACGCCGTCGGCGCCCTGGGAGAAGGCCCCCGACTTCTCCCCCGTGACATTGCCGTCCTTGGTGGGGATATTGATCGTTCCCATACCGGGGAACACGACAGATGCGTTGCCACCAGAACCGACATCCTTGTTTTTAAGCTGGAACGAGAAGTTCGCCGCGACATGAACGTCTGCGGGATTGGACGAGAGCCACGCCTCGTCAAACGTAAAGATAACCTTGTTGCCCTTGATCTTCCATGTGCCAGCCTTGGCGGCGGTAGCCTCCGGACCCTCCATGAGGTCGCCACCGTCGTTATCGTCGACGACAATGGTATCGAGAAACTCATAGACAGCGATGTTATTCCCGGGCTTAGGCTCCTTGCCGGTGTTGAACATTGCCGAGAAAGCTCCATAGAGCTTCGAAGTAGACGTTACAGCGCTATCGAGCTTTTGAGTATGGCTCTCGTCGGTAAACAGCCCAACCGTAACGTCCGCCGTCGTCCCATCAATCACAATCGGCGTCGGCGTGCTCACGTCCTCGGCGCGCACGGGGGCCGCACCGTAAAACACTGCGGCGGTGAGGCAAATCAAAATGAAAATCAGAGCCGCCATACCCAGCGACCGTGAGCGGTGTGCGTCCATAGTTGTCCCCTAATTCCTACAACACAGTGTGGAATACGGCGAATCGTCGGATCGAACACAAGCCCCAACATCAACGAGAACCTACCTAGCGCATTGCAAGAACCCATTGGGGAGTACCTTCTAAGACGGTTCGTCTATGCCACAATGCATAAAATAATATATAGATACCAATCATGTAAACCGCAGGTCAATAGGTCTTTTAATTTAATACCAGTTGATATTTATCTGTTAACAGTTTTGCATCATACCGGCTATATTCAGTGGAATTATGTATATGTTTAAACAACTTTACTTTGGCTGGGAAGCCAATCGGAGGGATAGTCGCCCCAGCTGTGATGCAAACTAACCCGTCCCCCTTGCACCAAAAAGGGCGCCGACCATCGCGGTCGACGCCCTTTCTTGTTAGACGCTATAAAGCCCAGCGCTTATTTGTTGACCTGGCCGGCGCGGACGGCAGCCTTCTTGCGGTCGGTGGCGTTGAGCAGACGCTTGCGTAGGCGGATGTTCTTGGGAGTAATCTCGACCAGCTCGTCGTCGGCGATGTACTCCAGCGCCTCCTCCAGCGAGAAGGTGCGGGGCGGCACCAGCTGGACGGAGATATCGGAGGTCGAGGAACGCTGGTTGCCCAGGTTCTTGGTACGGGCGATGTTGACGACCATGTCGCCAGCCTTGCTGCGCTCGCCCACGATCATGCCCTCGTAGCACTCGGTGCCCGGCTCAACAAACAGCTGGCCGCGCTCCTGCAGCGTACCCAGAGCGTAGGCAACGGCCTTCTCGGTGGTCATGGAGATCATGGCGCCGTTCTGACGGTTGCCGATCTCGCCGGCGTAGGGACCGTACTCCAGGAAGGTGTGGTAGAACACGCCCTCGCCGTGGGTGACATTCATGATGCGGTTCTTAAGACCCATGATGCCGCGGGTCGGGATCTTAAACTCGAGGTGCGTCACGATGCCCGAGGTGTCCATACTCGTCATGATGCCGCCGGAGGTACCGAAGACCTCAACGACCTTGCCCGAGTACTCGTCCGGGCACTCGACGACAGCCTGCTCGACGGGCTCCATCTTGTTGCCGTTCTCGTCCTTCTTAAACAGAACGCGGGGACGGCCGACCTGGAACTCAAAGCCCTCGCGGCGCATGGACTCCATCAGGACGGACAGGTGCAGGATGCCGCGGCCCGAGACCTCGACGCCGCTCTTGTCCTCGAGCTCCTCGATCTTCATGGTCACGTTGTTCTCGGCCTCGTTGAACAGGCGCTCCTTAAGCTGACGGGCGCCCACGATGTCGCCATCGCGGCCGACGAGCGGGGAGGTCGAGGCCTCAAAGACGATGGACAGGGTCGGCGGGTCGATCTCGATGGGCTCGAGCTCGACGGGGTTCTCGGGGTCGGTGTAAACATCGCCGATATCGGTGCGGTCAATACCCACGACAGCAGCGATATCGCCAGCGCCGACTTCCTGGCACTCGGTACGGCCCAGGTAGTCGAAGGTAAAGAGCTGCTTGACGGTAGCGGTGGCACTGGAGCCATCGTTCTTGACAACCAGGATCTGGTCGCCCTGGTGGATGGTGCCGGAGTACACGCGACCGATGCCGATACGACCAACGAAGTTGGAGTGGTCGATGGTCACGCATTGCATGGCCAGCGGGGCGTTCTCGTCAACCTCGGGCGCGGGCATATCGTCGATGATCATGTCGAGCAGCGGGTACATGTCCATATTGCCGTCGTTAGGGTCAAGGCGGGCAAAGCCATTCATGGCGCTGGCGTAGACCACGTGCTCCATGGCGAACTCAAGCTGGTCGTCGGTGGCGCCCAGGTCGGCCATGAGGTCCAGGCAGTCGTTGTAGGCCTTCTCGGGGTTGGCGCCCGGACGATCGATCTTGTTGATGACGATCATGATCTTAAGGCCGGTGTCGATAGCGTGACGCAGCACGAAGCGGGTCTGGGGCATGGGGCCCTCAAAAGCGTCGACCAGCAGCAGGGCGCCGTCGGCCATACGCAGCACGCGCTCGACCTCGCCGCCAAAGTCGGCGTGGCCCGGGGTGTCGATGACGTTGATCTTAACGTCCTTGTACTCGATAGAGATGTTCTTGGCGAGAATCGTAATGCCGCGCTCGCGCTCCTGGTCGTTAGAATCCAGGACGCGGTCCTCGACCTGCTGGTTGGCACGGAAGGCGTCCGTGGCACGCAGGAGCTTGTCGACCATCGTCGTCTTGCCGTGGTCGACGTGAGCGATGATGGCGATGTTCCTCAGATTGTCTACGCGCATGTAGTTCCCCTATCTTCTATCTATATACAACCGGCACGCGTATGCGACCCGCCCAGCGACACAACGTTCGGCGGGAATTTTGAGCCTTTTACC
Organism: uncultured Collinsella sp.; assembly: GCA_900544225.1. Taxonomy (GTDB): domain Bacteria; phylum Actinomycetota; class Coriobacteriia; order Coriobacteriales; family Coriobacteriaceae; genus Collinsella. Next base: position 1,833 of record UQUD01000079.1, on the reverse strand, counting down.
GAAAACTCGTTTATTTTAGCGATTTTAGATAAGAGGGGTTTCCTCGCCTGCAGGTTCAGGGTCGCTCCACATAAAACCATCGCCGGCGCCCACACCCTCGTACAGTACGTATGCCGAAAAGCCGCTCTCGAGCGTCGTCTCAAAGAAACTCACAAGCAGGGCGTCATGGTAGCCGCCATCGATCTCGACACAACCGGTGTAGCCGATGGCGTAACGGGCGATGCGACCCAGGCCCTCGTCCTTAAGGCCCATCTTGTGCTCGGAGATAAAGTTGGTGGCAGCCTCGAGGCATGCCTCCTCGCCGTCCTCGTCGAGTGCCGCCAGATAGCGGTTGGACACGGCGTCTTCGATCGCAACGACAACGCCGGGGTTCTCACCAGCGGCAAGATCGTCTAAAAATGCCCCGATGAGGTCGCACACCATGGCGTCGAGCTCGGCGGAGACGTTTCCGGCGTCCTGCATATCCTGTGCCATTTTTAGACCTTCCCATCGAGTCCGGCGTCGTTACATCTCTTGTGCCTCGGCAGCGATCTTGGCGGCGGCGTCGCGGGCGCGCATCATATCGGCGGCGCGCTTATCGAGTACCTTGATCTGGTTAGTCAGCATCACGGCATCGACCACGCCCCAGATGACCAAGCCCGTCGAAATCGAAAACCCAAGCGCACCAACTGTACCACGAAGGCGCGGTGAGATTACCGCGACAAGTGCGGAGGCGGCAACCATCTTGATAAAGGAGGCACGGCGCTCGCGAAGTGTGCGGGCCTGCGTCACATAGGCAATGCGTGCGGCCTCGGATGCCTCCGAGCGCATCTGGGCCTCGCGGGCAATGGCGGCGGCCTCGGCTGAAACGCCGCGACCCATCAGTGCACACTCCGTCTCATGGCTACTCGTCATTTAAAAATCATCGGGCGAGAGCGTATGGACGAACTCGTCGAACTTCTCAAATTCCTGCTCGTCATCGACTTCCTCGGCAACCGGAGAGACGGTCCCCAGGCGGTTCATGATGTCGTCCTCAACAAACATGGGAGCATTGCTGCGCACGGCGAGGGCGATGGCATCGCTCGGACGCGCATCGATCCTATGCTCGTTGCTGTCGGCCAAAACAACGACCGTCGCATAGAACACGGGAGGCTCGGCACGGACAATCTCGATGCGCTCGAGTTTTGCATCCAGGGCATCAAGCGTGTCGAGCAGCAGGTCATGGGCGATCGGGCGCTCGGCACGACCGCTGTCGATACCGCGGCTAATAGCCGCAGCCTCAAACGAACCAGTTTGGATAGAAAGGGAGCGCAGCGGCGCAGGAGAGTCCGATTTGCTGCAGCGCTCGCGAAGTACGATAAGCGATGGCACGGGACCGGCGGCCATGACGATGGTCTCTATGTCGACACGAACCATGGAACACCTCCGGTACGTAGCGGTTAACACGCGGCGCCTTCGCCGCATTGAATAGCTATACTACCCAATCTTTCGCACAGCACACAAAACCAAAATGAGTTTTATCACACACAAGAAAAAAGCCCCGAGGCCATGCCTCGAGGCTCTTCACAGTTTTGATGGTGGACCTGACAAGATTCGAACTTGTGACCTCCCGGTTATCAGCCGGACGCTCTAACCAACTGAGCTACAGGTCCATCATGGTGGAGGTTAGGGGGATCGAACCCCTGACCTCAGGCTTGCAAAGCCCGCGCTCTCCCAGCTGAGCTAAACCCCCACGGAGACAGTAATAAACACCCCAGCGGCGACTCGGCTCTCGCTGGGGTGTTTATTGCGAAAGAAAGTGGTGGACCTGACAAGATTCGAACTTGTGACCTCCCGGTTATCAGCCGGACGCTC
>UQUD01000078.1 GCA_900544225.1 uncultured Collinsella sp. | reverse complement strand
CATTTGCTTAAAGCAACAACTTTCCCGATCGATGTAATCACCAAATCAAAACGTGTACATCAGCCACCAAAGATGCCGAAAAATGTCGTTTTTGGTGACTGATGTACACAATTGCAGAATACAGCGCAGCTCAGAACCACCCTCCACATGTCTGGACTCTCTATGCTTGCGCTGGATAGACATCGCCAGAACGGGTATAGTATCGAAAGTTTTGTCGTTTACCAGCGGGGGAGTCCTGTGGGCATCAAAAAGAAGATCAAAAAGGAGCTTATCGGCACTTCCGATTACCCGTCGAATAAGATCTTCACGATCTCCAATTTCATTACCTTCACGCGCCTGATCCTCACGCTGGTCTTCCTGTACCTGTTTGTGACGGACAACAACCGTGTCGTCGCCATCGTCATTTATGCCATCGCGGCCTCCACCGACTGGATGGACGGCCAGATTGCCCGCATGACCAAAACGGTCTCGTGGCTCGGCAAGGTTATGGATCCCATCTGCGACCGTGCGCTGCTATTTACCGGCGTACTGGGCCTGGTGGTCCGCGGCGAGCTTCCCATCTGGGTCTGCGTGCTCATCATCGGCCGCGATATCTACCTGGGAATCGGCACGCTTATCGTGCGCCACTATCACCGCCGTCCCATCGACGTAGTGTTTCCCGGCAAGATTGCCACGGCGCTGCTCATGACCGGCTTCTCGCTCATGCTGCTGGGCTTTCCCACTGTGGATGGCTGGCATCTGCTGCCCGCCACGTTCACGGCCTTCCCGGGCCTCAACGGCAGTCCGGTACCGCTCGGCATCTTCTTTGTGTATGGCGGCGTGATCTTCTCCATGCTCACTGCTGTCATCTATTCCATTAAGGGTGGAGCGGCCATTAAACAGGCTGTCGCACATCCCGAGGACGAAGACATCGACTTTCTTAACCCCGAAATCGAAGACTAAGCCATTGGGGTATGATTACGTACAGTTCATTCTTTGCGGCATGTCCGCGTTAAGTTAGGGGTTGTCATGGACAACATGGTTAACAATATGCCTCAGAACGATAAGGCCGCTGACGCTACCTGCGTTTTCCGCGTTCCTTCGAGCGATGTCACCGTTCCCGACCTCATGGCCAACGTGCACATCACCGCGCCCGTGTTGTCTATCGTCAAGGGTCCGCAGACCGGCGCCGCCTTTGAGCTCGAGGACAATGTAACCACCATCGGCCGCGATCCCGCTAACGGCATCTTCCTCAACGACATGACCGTGTCGCGTAGCCACGCGCGTATTATTCGCGAGGGTCTGGGAGCCCGCATCGAGGACTTGGGCTCGCTCAACGGTACGTGGGTTGACGGCGCTATCGTCAACGGCGCACCGCTGCACGACGGCTCTTCCGTCCAGATCGGTACGTTTACGCTCATCTATCACGAGAGCACGCCGGAGCGCATCGAAACCGGTGAGTAGGGCATGGCCGAACGCAACTATCTGAGTATCGGCCAGGTCGTCAATCTACTTCGAGGCGCATACCCCGATCTTTCGAACTCAAAAATTAGATTTCTCGAGGATGAGGGGCTCATTACCCCTCATCGTACGCCTAAGGGGTATCGCCAGTACTCCAAGGAGGACGTTGACCGCCTGGAGGTCATTCTGCATCTGCAGAAGACTCGCTACATGCCGCTCAACGTGATCAAGCAGCGCCTGGAAAACGCCACGGACCTGTCTACGCTCGCCTACGAGGTGGGTCTGCTGTCCGACGTTCCGCTCAAGACAGAGCCCAAGGAAACCAAGCAAAAGCTGCATCCCATCGAGACCATACCCGATATGCTCGGCGTCGAGATCTCGTTTATTCGCTCCCTGGCCGAAAACGACCTCATTCGCATCATCAAGAGCCCGCAGAACCGCGAGCTTGTCGATGGCCGCGATTTCCCGATCATCCGTTACTGCTCCGAGCTTTCGCGTTTCCATATCGAGCCGCGAAACCTACGCCAGTACGTATCTTCGGCAAACCGTGAGTCCTCGATGTTTGAGCAGGTGCTCGTGAGCATGCTCGGTATGGACACTTCCGACGACGAGCGCGATGCCAAGCTCGAGCGTGCGTTTAAGAAGTTGCATGACCTCACCGAGGGCGTACATACCGCGCTGCTCAAGAACCGCGTATTTGAATCACTCAACGCCGTGGTCGAGGACGCTGATATCGATGCCCTCGATGAAGAGATCGCACGTTCCGAATCCACTAAGGCCAAAAGCAAAGAAGCGCCCGCCTCCGCGGTCCCCGTGCGTGAGGAATCCCTCGTGCAGCCGCTCAAAGTTGTCGCCCCCTCGCACGCCGGCACCGCCAGCGCGAACAAATAAACGCTGCTGCAAACCAGCCTCCCATGAAAGGTCATGCCATGTACGACTTCGAATCTCATATCGTCGACATCCCCGACTATCCCGAGCCCGGAGTCGTCTTTAAGGACATCACGCCGCTCTTTGGTAATCCCGAGGCACTAAAGGCCATGGTAGATGCCCTGGCCGAGCATTTTGCCGGCATGGGCATCACCAAGGTCGTGGGTCCCGAGGCTCGCGGCTTTATGGTTGGCGTGCCCGTGGCCGTCGCTCTGCGCGCTGGATTTGTGCCCGCGCGCAAGCCGGGCAAGCTGCCGCGCAAGACGGTGAGCCAGAGCTACGAGCTCGAATACGGCACCGACTCTATCGAGATCCACGCCGATGCCATTACCTCTAAAGATACCGTGTTGATTCTGGATGACTTGGTCGCGACGGGTGGAACCGTCGAGGCAACAGGTAAACTGGTGCGAGATATGGGCGCAAAGCTTGTAGGCTACGGTTGTATCCTTGAGCTTGCGTTTCTCAACCCGCGCGAGAAGCTCACGCCCTCCAACGAGGACGTCGAGCTCTTTAGCCTGGTAACGGTGGACTAGCCGCTACCCTTAGATACCGGAAAGGAAGCTCCATGCGCACAGCAAACACGCACAAAAACATGGCACGCTGCGCTGCTACGGCAACCCTCGCTTGTGTTTTGGGCCTGGGCCTCGCGGCTCCTGCCTATGCCGATACCGCATCCGACCTTGCCGCTGCTCGTACCAAGCTCGAGCAGATCGGCACGCAAACCCAGCAGATCTACGACGAGCTCGCCACTCAGACGCAAGCACTCGACCAGACCGCCGGTGAGATCACGCAAAAGCAGCAGGAGATCGCCGATGGTCAGGTCAAGCTCTCTAACTACGTTGCCGGTGAGTACAAGACCGGCGGTCTGAGCCTGCTCCAGGTCCTGACGGGCGTCGATGACCTAGGCGATATGCTCAACCGCCTGTTCTACTACGGCAAGGTTTCCGACAAGCAGGCCCAGACCATCCAAGATGTCAAGGAGCTTAAGCAGGAGCTCACCGACAAGCAGGCCGAGCAGGAGAAGAACGTCGCCGCCACACAAAAGAAGGTTGACGAGCTCAATGCTCAGCAGGCCGAGGCTCAGAATGTTGTGAGCTCTCTGGACTCCCAACTGCAGGCCGAGCTTGCCGCCGAGGCCGAGGCCAACGCAGCACTGCAGGCCGGCATTAACGCCAGCACCGCCGAGAAGGCCACGGTGAGCACCGAGACCACTGGCACGACTGAGAACACTAACAAAGGTGGCGGTACGACCAATGACGGCGGCAACACGCCTGCCCCCACTCCCACGCCCGCTCCTGCCCCTGCGCCGCAGCCCGCTCCGGCTCCGGCTCCGGCTCCAACCCCTTCGGCGCCGAGCCAGTCCGTTGACGGCGGCAGTGTTGTTTCGCGCGCCTACAGCAAGCTTGGTTGTGCTTATTCCTGGGGCGGCATTGGCCCGGACAGCTTTGACTGCTCCGGCTTTGTGAGCTACTGCCTCACCGGTCGCTACTGCCGTTTGGGCACCACCGGCACGTTTATGGGTTGGACGCGCGTTTCCGATCCTCAGCCGGGTGACGTTGTGGTCAACTCTTACCACACCGGCATCTATATTGGTGGCGGCCAGATGATCCATGCTTCCGACTACAACACGGGCGTTATCATCAGCTCTGTCGCAGCCGGCATGAACAACAACTACATTTTCGTGCGCTACTAAGTCACTCTGTATAGCAAACGAATGTGAACCTCGTGGTCTTTGGGCTGCGAGGTTCATTTATTTAGGACCGTGCTCCATACATGATCCCAATGAGCTAGTTTTCAATACTAGATGCACGTTTCATAGGTAAGCAAGATGGTTATAATATATGAGAAACATTTAGAAAGGACCCTCTATGAGCTGGGCACTTATCTCCGATTCGAGCTGCAACCTCCGCGATTGGCAACCGACCGCGCCCCATACCATCTTTGCATTTGCACCCCTCAAAATTCGAGTGGGGGAGCGTGAGTTCGTCGATGACCTCACGCTCGACGTTCACGAACTCAATTGCGCCGTGCAGGCGGAGTCGGGCGCTTCTTCGAGTGCCTGTCCGAGCGTAGGCGAGTGGACCGAACTCTTTAGGCTTGCCGACAAGACGATTTGCATGCCCATCTCGGAGGGCGTCTCGGGAAGCTATAATGCCGCGGCCACGGCACGCGATTTGGTTCTTGCCGAGGATCCGAACCGACAGATTCATTTGGTCAATTCACGCGGAGCCGGCGGCAAAATGGATCTGATCTTCCTGCTGTTCGACCGCTATCTCGCAAACAATCCAGAGGTTTCATTTGAGGAAGCCTGCGACTATTTTGATGAGCTGGAACAGAACAGCAAGATCCTCTTTAGCCTGTGCAATTACGAAAATCTCTCCAAGGCCGGACGTATTCCCAAGGCAGCCGGGGTTATCGCCAATAAACTCAACATTCGAGTTTTAGGCACAGCAAGCGAGTCAGGGGAGATTAAGCTCGTTGGTCACACCCGTGGCGAAAAGAAGATGCTTGGCAAGATTGTCGATACCATGGAGGCCGAAGGCTTTACCGGTGGAGAAGTCGTCATCGACCATGTCGAAAATGAGGCGGGTGCCCAGGCACTTGCCAACCGCATTGTGGAACACTGGCCCGGCTCCAAGACCATCATCATGCCCTGCAACGGACTGGATTCATACTATGCCGAGATGCACGGGCTCATTATCGGCTACGGCATGGGCGTGGCTTCGGGCCGATAACGTCCAACTAGACAAAAACACGGGCGGGATAAAGTGTCTGATGGCTCTTTGTCCCGCCCGTCTTGTACATCGGCTAGCTATTAAACCCGTTGAACTTTAGATAGCTCATGAGATACGCCTTCGATACAAAAGACGATACCGCGCTGCGCACGAGCAGCGACTCGCGTGTGACCTGATGAGCCGTATCGGCTACGGGAGCCTGCTCAATGGAGAACGCCGCACGAATCGATGCCTCGAGCTGATCGACCACATAGTCAAAGGCGGTCGGCGCATCGTAGCTCAGGCGCTGAATATTAAAGAGCGCCTGAACCGCAGCGATGGGCAGTACCTGCTTAAAAATACAGATGGCGATGAGACGCGCAATCTGCTCACGACCATACTGCTTTTTAACCGGAGCGGGAACGAGGCCGACCTTTACGTAGTTGTTGATCATCGAAGGCGTAATGACGGGCTGCTCCACACAAATCGAAAGTGGCTCCATCCACAGTTCAATGTACTCAATAACCTGGTCACGGTAGAGCGTTACATTCGGCAACTGGTTATAGCGCGCCAAGCTGAGCGTATTGAGTTTGCGGACCATATCAGACTGGATAAATGCATCAGGTAGCACCGTGGGCTGAATATCCTCTGGGCTAATGCTAACCGATGTATCGGACATAGGAATGACATGTTTAACGTGATTCATATGGTACCTCCGTTCATTTTTTATATTGTATTCTAGATTATCTAGTTTTGCATACCACAATGAACGATATGATCATCGGCTTTGGCTCGGGTCCGGCCGCAAGATAATTGGCTCAGACTTTGCACAACAAAACATCCCGCGACAACGTTGCCTTAAGCTCGTTGTGCAGGATGTTTAAGTGATAGAACAACCTTACATAAGATATATTATCGCACTTATCCGCGTAGAAAAGCGTATGCGCTGGTAGCCGCTATGGCTCCATCAGAAACAGCGGTCACAACTTGGCGTAACCGCTTGGAACGGATATCGCCGGCAGCAAATAAGCCAGGCGTGCGCGTGGCCATCGATTCGTCGGTCAAAATACCGCCGTCGGGCGCCAAATCCACCAGATGCTCTACAAGCTCGGTATGCGGCTGCGTGCCAGCAAAGACAAAAATGCCAAACGAACCAGGATCAAAGGACTCAGAATAGGTACCACCGGTAGCGTTGTCCTTAAACGTGATAGTCGTGGGCATAGCCTCGCCCGATAGTTCGACAATACTAGTTTGGTACCTAACTGAAATATTATCTTTTGCGAGCACCTTTTGAACCACGCCATCAGGGGCACGGAACTGATCGCGGCGCAAAACGATGGTCACGCTGCTGGCGATTTCTGACAAGAACAGGGCTTCCTCGCAGGCAGCATTGCCGCCGCCGATAACAAAAACCTGCTTGCCACGAAAGAACATGCCGTCGCACGTCGCGCAATACGAAACGCCACGACCGCGATACGTATCCTCGCCAACAAAACCCGCAGATCGCGGCGTGGCACCCATGCAAGCGATAACGCTCGAGGCAACCGTATCGCCCGTATCGTGATGTACCGTAAACAGCGCTGAATCGGCATCGTAATCGATACCCGTAACCATGCTCCATGCAACCTGTGCTCCCAGGCCCTCTGCATGCTGCTGAAAACGCTCGCCAAGCTCGGCTCCACTCAGCAGCGGAATGCCCGGATAGTTCTCGACCTCATTGGTTGTGGCGATCTGTCCTCCCGACATGCCCTGTTCAATCACAGTCGTCGTTAGGTTGGCACGCGCCGCATAAATGGCTGCGGCATAGCCCGCAGGGCCGCCGCCGATAATAGCAACATCGATCGGCTGATGGGTAGTCATGAAGAGACCTCCTGTCGAAAGATTGGCGTTCTTTGCGCTCATACCCAAATTTAGACGAACGTGACACTCATGCACTACAATGATTCCTTGCGAAACTAAGATGAAGGGGAGTTATCGATGGATCAAACGCAGACGCGCGACGACGCTCCCCTGCTCACACACAGCACTCCCCAATCGGAACAAACCACGCTCTTGGCTCAGCAAAAACCTCTCGTGACCATCGTGCATGCCTCGGTCGGCTCGGGCCACAAGGCCGCCGCAAATGCGATTGCGCAGGCATTCGACCTTATCCGCGGCACCAATGGCATCCCCGAGGATGTTGAGATTGAAGTGCTCGATATCCTCGATTTTGGACGCATAAAATTCGACGGCAACAAAACGGCCGCCTCGTTTACCGGCGCCACGCGCCCAATTTATGACTTGACCTGGCGTTATACCCTTACCGGACACCTGCTTTGGGGCGGTGGCACGGCATGGTCGCGCATCATGTTCCCCGCATTTAACGAGTACGTTCGGACTCGTAGGCCCATTGCCGTGGTCGCCACGCACATCACGGCAGCCAACGTCGCCGTCGGCGCGCGCATCATTACGGGCATCGATTATCCCGTCATTTGCGTACCGACCGATTACGAGGTCGAGGGCTGGTGGCCCCATAAGGACACCGACCTATTCTGCGTGGCAAATGAGTTTATGGCCGAAACACTCCGCCCCCGCAAGGTTCCCGAGGCAAAGATCCGCATTACAGGCATCCCCATTCGCGCCGGGTTCGATACGGATTACAATCGTGAGGAAGAGCTAAAGAAGTTCAATCTCCCCACCAACAAGACCATTGTGCTGGTAATGGCTGGTGCCAGCTTACCGCAACCGTACGTTCGCTTTCGCGCGGCGATGGACCACACCCTCCCCTTCCTACGCAGCTTCGAGGACATGCACTTTGTCTTTTTGCCGGGCAAGGATGGCGAATATGCCACCCGCCTCAAAACGCTTTTCGAGGCCATGAAACTCGAGAACGTCACGGTTCTTGACTATGTCGATGACATGGCAGCGCTTATGCACGGCTGTGACCTGGCAATTCTCAAATCGGGCGGACTCACTGTTACCGAATGCCTGTGCGCACACCTGCCGATGATTCTACTGGGCAAATCATATGGCCAGGAAAAGGCCAACACCACCATGCTCACCGGCATGGGCGCCAGCATGCATGTCACCACCGCACGCGAGCTCATCGTGACACTGCGCCATCTCCACGATCATCCCGAATCGCTCAAGGCACTGCTCATTAACGGCGAAGTGCTGCGCCGTCCACGCGCAGCCGAGGATATCGCCATCGCAACCATGGAACTTGCAGGCAAGCCCCAAAAGCGCAAACGAGCCTTCTGCCGCTTCTACTGGGGCGGAAAGCCCGCGCATATCCGCTAGTCGAATGTCCGCCGCTCTGCCGGAGCCGCCCTTATATCATTCCATGCTCAAACATTCTCGCTTCGCTGCGAAACTGCGCGTGGAACGATATAAGGGCGGCTCCGG
>UQUD01000077.1 GCA_900544225.1 uncultured Collinsella sp. | reverse complement strand
CACGGGCACGGGCACGGCAGGCGACGTCATCGGCACGAGCACCCAGCAGCGTGCGGCCCACCTCGGCACCCCAAGCGTGCGCAAGGCCCTCAGCACTGATCGCGCCGTTCAGCTCAATCTGACGCTCAACGGCAGCGCGGGCGTCCTCAATGTCGCCGTCCTCGATAAAGTCAATGATGGACTCAATCGACATGGGCGTGTCGGCGTTATCTGCCGCACGCTCGGCCACCACGCGCTCGGCGCAGGCGGCACACTCCCCCGCCGACTTGCCGCATACCGGAATACCGTCGAGCGTATGGCACGTGACGTTGGTGTGGTGGTCGGTAATCTCGACGACCGCGGTATGGCCCCCGGCCGTCGCAGTCACCTTGATGTAGAGGTTGGGCACACCTTCGACAAGCGACACATCGCAGTAGCCGGCGTCGGCAAGGAGCTCGGCCACGCGAGCACGGTCTTCATCGTTAACGCTCTCGAGCACCTCGAGCGCGCTCTTGGCGTCGCCGCCCACGGCACCCAGCACGGCCGCGGCCTCAATACCGTGCATACCGCCCGAGTTGGGCACGGTCACGCTCTTGACGTTCTTGATGATGTTGCCCGAGCAGGCAACGTCCATATGATCGGGCTCGCAACCGAGCGTCTGGCTCGCCAGCGCCGCTGCATAGGCAACGGCAATGGGCTCGGTGCAGCCGAGTGCACAGACAAGCTCGCGGTTCAAAACATCGCAAAACGCGACATCACGAAGGGAATCGGTAGGCATAGGTATCTCCTACTTGTATAACGGACTGGGCTCTCGAAAATAATTAACTCTTTTATTTGATAACAATGCATCAAAAACCGCAACCATGGTTCCGGCGGACGGCACCCAAGCACAAACTGACAGCATTCATTCATGAGAAGCCGGTCTTGTTGCCCGCTAAAGCGTTTGACCAAAAAACGCCCGAGCGTTTACGCAAAAGTCGCGCTATCATGCAGTCGAACGCGGTAAACACCTTTAGCATTTGCGCCGCACAGACCAGAGAGGAACCATCCATGAAGATCGGTATCGGTAACGACCACGCCGCCGTCGAGCTCAAGAACATCATCTCCGAGCACCTGAAGGAGCGCGGCTGCGAGGTCGTGAACTTTGGCACCGACACCTCCGAGAGCTTTGACTACCCCATCGCCGGCTACAAGGTTGGTAAGGCCGTTGCCAACGGCGAAGTCGACCTGGGCATCCTGATCTGCGGCACCGGCGTCGGGATTAGCCTGGCTGCCAACAAGGTCGAGGGCGTACGCGCCGTCGTGTGCTCCGAGCCCTTCAGCGCCAAGCTCTCCCGCATGCACAACAACACCAACGTGCTCGCCTTTGGCGCCCGCGTCGTGGGCTCCGAGCTCGCCAAGATGATTGTCGACGAGTGGCTCGACGCCGAGTTTGAGGGCGGCCGCCACGAGCGTCGCGTCAATCTCCTCAACGAGATCGACCAGACGCGCGGCCTTAAGATCGTCGACGAAGCCTAAACCACTCAGCGCCACAAGCTAACAGCAGGGGCCCGCTCGGAACACATGTCCGAGCGGGCCCCTTCATAGATTTTGGAATAAAAAGGGCGCCGCAGATGGAGTTCCGCGGCGCCCAAGCCACACGCTAACAGCTTTAAGGAGTCAAAGCTGGTTTAGCCAAAGAAGCGCTTGATCTCAATCTCGGCGTTCTCCAAACAGTCGGAGCCGTGGATCACGTTGGCGTTGACATCGACGGCAAAGTCGCCGCGGATGGTACCAGGAGCAGCGTCAAGCGGGTTGGTAGCGCCCATGAGGGTGCGCATCTTAGCAACAGCGGAGAGACCGGAAACGACCATCTTGACGACCGGACCGCTCGTCATAAAGTCGCAGAGACCGCCAAAGAAGGGCTTGTCGGCCAGATGAGCGTAGTGCTCCTCGACGGTAGCGCGCTCGAGCGTGGTCATCTCCATGCGCTCGATGACAAGGCCGCTGCGCTCGATGCGAGCAACGATCTCGCCGATCTTGCGGTCGCGCACGGCGTCGGGCTTAATCATGATGAAGGTCTTCTCGATAGCCATAAAAGTAGCCTTTCAAGTAGGTTCGCGCGTGCCCAAGTCCCATTCCGGCACCCGCCTGGACTGCATCGTAACAGAGTTTTAGCTGCAGTTAAACAAAAAGCTGTTTATTGAAACGTTGCAATTTATTAAAGCGCTCCATATGTGTCACTTCTGTTTCGAAGCTCGATTAGAGTACCATCCGACTGCCCATCAACCGCATCGAGCAGAGCAGACGGTCGGTTGCCGCCCGCGAACGTACCCCCTTCACAACCTGCCCAAAGGTCCTACAGAACTTCTCGACAAGCCCCTCCCCCATAGCAACAAAATACGGACGCCCACATCAGCAGGCGCCCGTAAAACAAAAACGATTTATCAATAAATGGACAATACGGCTTCAGCCAAACCTCTACTTTGCTCCGTGACCCATCTCGACGACCTTGGTCAACGATCCAAACACGCCTTCGTCGGCAACGAGTTGTGCCTCGGCACGCTCAAGCTGCACGGCAACGGCGGCAGGGGCGGTACCGCCCTCGGTCGTGCGCGCGGCGACAATCGACGGGATGTCGAGCGCCTCGGTAATGTCGTGCTCAAAGAGCGGGCTTGCCTCCTGGAACACCTCAAACGGCAGGTCCTCAAGATTGCAGCTACGCTTCTCACACATCAGGACCAGATGGCCCACCACGGCATGTGCCTCGCGGAACGGCAGGCCACGCTTAGCCAGGTAATCGGCAACATCGGTGGCGGCAAGGTGCCCCACGCCGCACTCGCACGCCATGGCATCCTCGTTGACAGTCCAGGTCGAAATCATACCGGCCATAACGGACAGGCACTGCATGAGCGTATGGGCGGTATCGAGCGCGCCCTCCTTGTCCTCCTGCAAGTCCTTGTTATAAGCGAGCGGCAAGCCCTTCATGGTCACGAGCAGCTGCACCAGGTTGCCATACACGCGGCCGCTCTTGCCGCGGATAAGCTCGGCAAAGTCGGGGTTCTTCTTCTGCGGCATGATGGACGAGCCGGTGGAGTACGAGTCGGAAAGCGTGATAAAGCCAAATTCGGAGCTCGACCACAGCACGATCTCCTCGGAAAGACGCGACAGGTGCATCGCCATGACGGAGCCGGCGTAATGCAGGTCGAGGAGGAAATCGCGGTCGGAAACCGCATCGAGCGAGTTGGGAATCACGCCCGCAAAGCCAAGTTCGGCAGCCGTCATCTGACGATCGAGCGGATAGCTCGTGCCGGCAAGCGCGGCAGCACCCAGCGGACAGTTGTCGGCGGCATCAAAGGCGGCCTTCAGGCGTGTAAAGTCGCGCGCGAACATCCAGGAATACGCCAGCAGATGATGCGACAGCAGCACGGGCTGAGCATGCTGCATGTGCGTGTAGCCCGGCAGAATCACCTTGTCGTACTTCTTGGCCGCATCCACCAGCACATGACGCAGCTCAAGATTAGCCTCCATGAGTTCTTTGGCCAGCGCTTTGACGCCCAGGCGCGTATCGGTTGCCACCTGGTCGTTGCGCGAACGCCCGGTATGCAAGCGCTTACCGGCCTCGCCGATGCGGCGCGTCAGCTCGCTCTCGATGGACATATGAATGTCCTCGTCGTTGATATCGAAGGTGAAGTTGCCGGCATCGATATCCTGTTCGATTCCGGTCAGGCCCTCGGCAATCGCATGCTCGTCCTCGGCACTGATGATGCCCTGGGCCGCCAGCATCTTGGCATGCGCCTTAGAGCCGGCGATATCCTGCTTATAGAGATGTTTGTCGACCGGCAGCGACGCGCCAAACTCCTGCGTGACCTCGGCCACGCCTGCCTCAAAACGACCGCCCCAAAGAGCCATGGAACCGTCCCCTTTCTCCAAATACCAAAACAAGCGCCCAAAGCAATGCGCCATATCGCTAAAGCGATTTTTCAACCGCTAGTTTTACACATTCCCCACCGTGTGCGGAGCCATGTAGCTAATTTGCAAAGAAGTGACGCGCCATGCACTTGGCGCCCAACGTCTCCCTCCGGATGTTGCCCTGCGAACCATCGATCCAGGCCTTCAGGCTCATAGGGACGTCCTCGACCCTTGCAGCATCGAACTCGGGCGCGAGGGCAAGTAAAGCATGCGCAATAGCATTGAACATAATGGATACTCCTCATATATAGGCGCAGAGCCGCCAAATTGATAGAAGGAGCCCCGCCGGACAACCCCGGCGGGGCTCGGACTCAGCCGCAGACGCGGCATCATATATGCGGGCGGAACGTAGGGGCCACCGATGTTAAGAAGTGTCAGCAAGCATAACGAAAGGTAGGGACCCCGTGCGCCCGTTATGTATCACGCGGATGGGCCGCGCGGATACCAAGGGAAGGAGGCGCTAGGCCTGGGCGGCAGCAGAGCTGGGGCCCTGGACCTTTGCCCACGTCTTGAGCGACAGCGTATCGATCTCGATAAAGCCGGCGCTGGCCTTCTCGTCAAACGTGGTGTCGCGGTCGTAGGTAGCCAGACCGTAGTCGTAGAGGCTGAAGGGGCTCTTGCGGCCGACGACATGGCAGTTGCCCTTAAAGAACTTCAGACGGACAGTGCCGGTCACGAACTTCTGGGTATCGGCCATAAAGGCATCGAGCGCGTTTTTGAGCGGGCTGTACCACTGGCCGTTGTACACGGCGGTGGCCCAATCCTGTTCGAGCTTGATCTTGGTCTTGAGCAGGTCACCCTCGACGCAGATGTCCTCGAGCGCCTTGTGGGCGGTGATGAGCGTCAGGGCTCCGGGGACCTCATAGCACTCGCGGCTCTTAAGGCCCACCAGGCGATCCTCGACCAGATCGAGACGGCCAAAGCCATTGTCGCCGGAGATCTTGTTGAGGGCGATGACGATCTCGGAGAGCTTCATCTTCTTGCCGTCTACGGCGACGGGCTTGCCGGCCTCAAACTCAATCTCGGTGTAGGTCGGGGTGTCCGGCGTGTCCTCGGGGTTCTTGGTCATAACCCAGGCGTCGTCGAGCGGTTCGTTCCAGGGATCCTCCAGGTGGCCGCACTCAATGGCACGACCCCACAGGTTGTCGTCGATGGAGTAGGGGTTGTCGTTGGCACCCTCGGGAACCGGCACGTTGTGGGCGTGGGCATAGGCGACCTCGTCGGGACGGCACTTCAGGTCCCACTCGCGAACCGGAGCGATAACCTTGAGCTCGGGGTCGAGGGCCTTGACGGCGGCCTCAAAACGGACCTGGTCGTTACCCTTGCCGGTGCAGCCGTGGGCGACGTAGGTCGCGCCAAACTCGTGGGCGACCTCAACAAGCTTCTTGGCAAGCAGCGGGCGAGACAGGGCGGAGAGCAGCGGGTACTTGTTCTCGTACATGGAGTTTGCGGCGATGGCTTTGGTCAGGAACTCATCGGAGAACTCGTCGCGCAGGTCGAGCACCTGGCAATCGAGAACGCCCAGGTCGAGCGCCTTCTGCTTCTTGGCATCCAGTCCGGTCTCTTCCTGGCCCACGTTGCCGCAGACGCAAACGACATCGAGATTCTTCTCGTCCTGGAGCCACTTGACACATACGGATGTATCAAGACCACCGGAATATGCGAGAACGACTTTTTCCTTGCTCATGGCTGTTTCCTTTCGCCCTTGGTAGCTAGTTAGAACATCGGTCAGTTGCAAGTCATTTCAAGGTCATATACCGTGCAATATCAGGTTAAATAGCAAAAATCAGCACATACATGCCCTAGAAACATGCAGCAATGTCGTGCTAAAACCCAACGACCTCAAAATGACTCTGTTGAGGCAATTCGCCCCATGCGGACAGAGACGATTGTTATCGTCGTCGGGAAATTGCGCGCTGGCGTCGGATGGCATTGTCTGCAGTGGTGATGATCTTTACGAACTGCATCTGCCTCTCCTTTCACGTATCGCCGGGCGCAATTCAAATATCGTAAACGGTACCTTTTACTCGGTAAGCGGTTGTTTTTCCGTCTCCGTTTTCGATGGTCGCTATATTACGCTAAAGTGCCCGCAGCACAAGCGACAAATTCAAATTTCTGAAAAGTTTTTTCATTACTTTGTGAAGCGTGGTGCAAATACGCACCATTCCTGCGAAAATACGCTCGACTACTAGTTGATGGTTATAACGTCTGAAACAATCTCGAAACGAAAGGCGCATTTTTATGCAAACTTACGAATCGGACGCCAACATCGGCAACATTAAGATTCTCGCCGTCGATATGGACAAGACGCTGCTGACCGACGAGCGTGTGCTGCCCCAGGGTCTTGATGAGCGCCTGGACAAGCTCGCCGACGCCGGCATCGTATTCTGCCCCGCCAGCGGACGTCCCGCCCCCAAGCTCGAGGAGATGTTCGAGGGCATCAAAAACCGCCTTGCTTTTTGTCCCGACAACGGAGCGTGCGTGATCTATCGCGGCAGCTATATCTATAAGAGCAATATTGACGTGGAGCTGTATCAGCAGGTCTTGAGCCGTGCCTCGGAGGATCCTCGCGCTGTCCCCGTCCTGTGCTGCTTCGACGAGTTCTACGTGCTTGCCCGCGACCATCAATACCACGACGAGATCAGCGTCTACTACAACACAATCAACTACGTCGATACCTTTGAGGGCCTTGACGTCGAATCCAACAAGATTTCGATCTTCTTCCCCGACTACGACGCCGAGCCGGCGTTTCGCGAGGACTACAGCCCGGCATTCTCGGACCGACTCTACGTCACCAATGCTGGCCGCGAGTGGATCGACTTCATGAACTTGGGCGTCGACAAGGGCGCTGGCGTCGCGCACCTGTGCGAGCAGCTCGGGATCGATATTGCCGATGCCGCCGCCGTGGGCGACACCTACAACGACATTCCCATGCTGGAGCGCGTCGGACATAGCTTTATCGTGGACAATGCCGAGGAGCACATGAACGCGCACGCTAAGTGGCGCATTCCGAGCAACAACGACGGGGGCGTACTGACGCTCATCGACGCCATCTTGGCGGCTCGGTAGCCGTCCCATCGGGCCTGGCCGGGCGGCACGGGTTAATTTTTCGCTCGGTCAGGTCCTGCGCAAGACGAAAGCCACATTAAGTGGCTTTCTTTGCGTGCGGAATCTACGAAAAGTTAACCCGTGCCGCCCGGCCAGGCCCTAGGTTTACTTGCTTGCCGCCTAGATGGCGTCTTGGCGTCTAGATACTTGGCTGATAGTTTGGAATGAAGGACGCTCCTTGTTGATGAGGGGCGTCCTTCTGGTTTTGATCACTTTGGAATTGCGGGCGTGCCCTTACTTGGCGTCTGCCCAAGTCACTCCAGTCGAGGCTTCGGCGATTAGGGGTACGCGTAGGTCTACGACGTGTTCCATGACGTCTTGGACCATGGCGGTCAGGCGCTCGACCTCGTCGATGGGGCACTCAAAGTCCAGTTCGTCGTGCACCTGCAAGATCATGTGGGCGGCAAAGCCCTCTTCTTCCAGACGGCGGCTTACGCGGGCCATGGCGATCTTGATGATGTCGGCCGCGGTGCCCTGCATGGGGTGGTTCATGGCCGTGCGCTCACCAAAGCCGCGGAGTTGCGGGTTTTTGGCCTTGAGCTCCGGAATGTGACGACGGCGGCCGTACATGGTCTCGGCATAGCCCGTCTGCTTGGCTCGCGCCACCACGTTGTCGAGGAACGTGCGCACGCCCGGATAGGCCTCGTAGTAGCGGTCGATCATGTCGCGCGCCTCGGCCATCGAGATGTGCAGCGACTGTGACAGGCCGTAGGCCTGCTGACCATACACGATGCCAAAGTTCACGGCCTTGGCGCGGCTGCGCAGGTCGGGCGTTACTTCGGACACCGGCACGCCAAACACGCGCGCGGCCGTCTCGGCATGGAAGTCCTCGCCCTCGTTAAAGGCGCGCACCAGGTGCTCATCACCCGAGAGATGTGCCAGCAGACGCAACTCGATCTGCGAGTAGTCCACCGCCAAAAAGACGCTTCCCTCGCCTGCCGAAAACGCCGTCTTGACGGTACGGCCCAGCTCCGAGCGCGTCGGGATGTTCTGCAGGTTCGGTTCGCTCGAGGACAGGCGACCCGTTGCCGTGATGGTCTGGTTGTACGTGGTGTGCACGCGACCGTCACCGCGGCGCAGCGGGCCCAGCGTGTCCAGATAGGTGGACTTGATCTTGGACTTCTCACGCCAATCCAAGATCAGACGCACGATCTCGTGGTCACGGGCAAGGTCGCTCAGCACCTTGGCGTTGGTCGAATAGTAGCCGCGCTTGGTCTTCTTGAGGCCCTTGGTCGGAAGCCCCATAACGTCAAACAGCACATGCGAGAGCTGCATGGGGCTGCCGATGTTAAAGGTCTCGTCACCCGCCAGGTCTCGAATGTTTCGCTCAACCTCGGCAATCTGGGTAGCAAGCCCCTCGGACAGACTATGCAGACGGTCGGGGTCCACGAGCATGCCCGCGCGCTCCATCTTGGCAAGCACTGGCACGAGTGGCATCTCGATGCCATCGAACACGTTGACGGCGTTCTCGCGGGTCATGCGGTCGCGCAGCGGTACGACCAGCGCCAGCGTCAAGGCCGCCGTGCGAGCGGCAGGCGCCGGAGCGTCCTCACCAGCACCCTCTGCGCCGCGCGCCGCAGGCAGCGCCATCTGCAGATAGGTATCGGCAAGATATGCCTCATCGAACTCGGAGCGATCGGAATCCAACAGGTAGGCGGCAACAACGGTATCGAAGATGCGCGTGGAATCGACTGCCAGCGGATCCATGAGCTCGGGCTCAGAGGAATCGA
>UQUD01000076.1 GCA_900544225.1 uncultured Collinsella sp. | reverse complement strand
GAAACCCACGATCCAGGCGCACCACGGCACCAAGCTGCATCTGCTCGGGCTCCTCGGCCCGAGCACAAAAATCATCGAAGGCAGCCCGCTGAGCATCATCGACCGGCAGATCGTCGAACGCCGGAACATCCTGCAGCGCATCGAGTCCCGGCACGCTTGCCAGCAGCTCCTCGGCAGACGCGGGAGCTTCGGTCGCAAGCTTCCGACGACGATCGCGCTTAGCCCGCGCCCCCGTCGTCTTTTTCTTCGCCTTAGCCTTCGCCTTGCCCACAAGCGCCTCCCAGCACCACAAATCACAACTGAGCGGGTATTTTAAATCAAAAAGAGCTGGCCGGGCAAAGCCCGACCAGCTCACATACTTTCCCTCAGCCCTTTTCATCCGCACGGGGAGAGAAGCCAGCAAGGATAGCGCAGGGCCCGCCCCGGAAGCCCTTTCTCCCGAACGATCCCGCAGCGCAAAGCGCGAGGACCAGTGAGGGAGAAAGGGCGTGGGGCGGGCCCGAACGAGAGCGTTACTCTTTCTCCACTGCGCGCATGATCGCCTTGTAGATCTCCATCAGCGGAATGATCAGGAAGGCAAGGCCCAGGGCGGCGACAACGCCCTTGAGCTCAAGCGTCACGGGGCCAAAGAACATCTCGGCAAGCGTCGGCTGCACGGTTACGATCACCGTCAGCACCAGCGCCAGCGCGGCGGAAGCCCACAGCCACTTGTTCTGCTTCTTCATGGTGAACAGCGACGCACGACGGCTGCGCATATTGAAGCAGTGGAAAATCTCGACCATGTTGAGCGTGATGAACGCCATCATCACGCCTTCCTCGTCGGCATTGCCGGCGATCATATCGGCGATGTGGATGTAGCCCATGTCAAAGTACACGCCCACAAAGAAGCTCGCCAGCACCAGCACGGTGATGATCAGGCCCTGGACCACGCAGTCCAGACCCATATTACCGGCAAAGACGCCGTCCTTGGCGTTGCGCGGCTTGCGCTTCATGATGTCGCCCTCGGCATCCTCCATGCCCAGCGCGAGCGCGGGGAAGCAGTCGGTGACCAGGTTCACCCACAGCAGCTGCACCGGCTGGAAGATGGTAAAGCCGATGAGCGTGGCGATGAACACCGAGAACACCTCGGCAAGGTTGGCCGAAAGCAGGAACTGGATGACCTTGCGGATGTTGTCGTAGATGCGACGGCCCTCTTCGCAGGCACCGATGATGGTGGCGAAGTTGTCGTCGGCAAGCACCATGTCGGCGACGTTCTTGGTGACATCGGTACCGGTGATGCCCATGCCAACGCCGATGTCGGCGCGCTTGATGGACGGGGCGTCGTTGACGCCGTCGCCCGTCATGGCCACGATCTGGTCGCGCGACTTCCAGGCCTCGACGATGCGTGTCTTGTGCTCGGGCTGGACGCGGGCGTACACGCCGTAGTCCTCGATGTGCGCGTCGAGCTCCTCGTCGCTCATGCGATCGAGGTCGGCACCGGTGATGGCATGGCTGCGATCGGTGACGATGCCCAGCTGCTTGGCGATGGCCACGGCGGTGTCGATGTGGTCGCCCGTGATCATGACTGTGCGAATACCGGCATCATGGGCCTCGCGGATGGCGTCGGCGACCTCGGGGCGGACAGGGTCAATCATGCCGGACAGGCCGCAGAAGACCAGGTCGTGCTCGAGCGCAGCGGGGCTGCAGTCTGCCGGAACCTCGGTGTAGGTGCGGCTTGCCAGCGCCAGCACGCGCAGGGCCTCGTCGGCCATGGCCTTGTTGGCGGCCACGAGCTCGGCACGGCGCTCCTCAGTCAGGGGGACGACCCTATCGCCCTCGTAGATGTGGGTGCACAGGCCGATTACCACGTCGGGCGCGCCCTTGGTGTACTGCTCGTACTCGCCGTCCAGGGTCTCGACGACCACGGACATCATCTTGCGGCCCGAGTCGAACGGGGCCTCGCCCACGCGCGGGTGCTCGGCAGTCAGGCCAGTGAGACCAGCCTTGCCGGCATCGTTGACGAGCGCGCACTCGGTCGGCTCGCCCACGGCCTCGCCCAGCTCCTCGTCCCACTGGGCATCGGAGCACAGTGCCATACCGGCCAGGAACTTCTCCTTGGGCGCAGCGAGCTCGTGCTTGACGACGGTCATCTTGTTCTGGGTAAGGGTGCCGGTCTTGTCGGAGCAGATGGTCTGCGTGCAGCCAAGGGTCTCGACGGCAGAAAGCTTGCGGATGATCGCCTGGCGCTTGGCCATCTTGGTCACGCCGAGCGAAAGCACGATGGTCACGACGGCGACCAGGCCCTCGGGGATGGCGGCGACGGCAAGCGAGACGGCGACCATAAAGGTGTCGAGCAGGGCAGTCGGGTCGGTAAGGACGTTGCCCACGCCGTGACGGATGATGTCGACGCCAAAGATGACGACGCAGATGACGATAACCATAATGGTAAGGATGCGGCTGAGCTCGGCGAG
The DNA here is from genome assembly GCA_900544225.1 of uncultured Collinsella sp. GTDB lineage: Bacteria > Actinomycetota > Coriobacteriia > Coriobacteriales > Coriobacteriaceae > Collinsella. Next base: position 6,369 of record UQUD01000076.1, on the reverse strand, counting down.
CTTCACCTGCAGCGGCGTGAGCTCTTCCTTGGCCTCGGCCAGGGCGCCGGCAATCTTGCCCATCTCGGTGTCCATGCCGGTGCCGACCACGACGGCGCGACCACGGCCGTACACAACGGTGGAACCCATATAGCACATGTTCTTGCGGTCGCCGAGCGGCACGTCATCGGTGCCCGCGGCGAGCTCGATCACGTTGGTATGCTTCTCGACGGGCACGGACTCGCCGGTAAGGGCGGCCTCTTCGATCTTCATCGTGGCGCTCTCGAGGACGCGGCAGTCGGCCGGAACGGAGTCGCCCGCCTCGAGCATGATCACGTCACCGGGCACGAGCTCGGCGCTCGGCAGGTGCACGAGCTTGCCGTCGCGCAGTACCTTGGACTGCGCCGCGCTCATCTCCTGCAGGGCCTCGAGGGCTTCTTCGCTCTTGGCTTCCTGGACCACGCCCAGCACCGAGTTGACGATAACGACGAACATGATAATGACGACATCGGCAAAGTCGGGCTCGCCCTTGACCATGCCCGTGAGCGCACTGATGACGGCGGCAACGATCAGCATGATGACCATGGGATCGGCCATCTGCTCAAAGAAACGCTTCCACAGCGGCGTCTTCTCGGCTTCCTCGAGCTTGTTAGGGCCTGTCTTAGCGAGGCGCGACGACGCCTCGTCGTCGCTCAGGCCGAGGTTCTCATCGACACCCTGGTCGCTGAGCACCTCCGCCGCGGCGGACAGGTATTCCTTTTGCATATAGAGTCCCCTCCTGGGATTCGGGCCACTCAGCAGATTGATGCCCGATCATAATTCCCAGGAGAAGGGCAAGGGCTCATCAAGGCTGCCGTGCTGAGCGGCAGTTGATAGTGGAGCTATGGTACCCCAAAGCAACGCGTCTAGCCAAAACAATCCATTTGGAAATATGGTCCATAAGCAACGGTGCAGGCCGTGTGATGCTCAACATTGATAAAACGTTTTTTCTTCGGCGCATCATCAAATTGAAATATCGCCCAGATAGCAGCGGTTAGAACGGTTGGTAAAGTTTTTGCATATACCGTTTTTCCGCAAAAAATGAACTTCTAATTCGGCATACGGTCGATTTTTTGGGGTATTCGGTCGCCATTTCGTTATAATCAACTCAGTTTTATTTCTTATGGTTTATCTATCAGCGCAAGACGATGTCAGATGGAGGTCTGAATGTACAAGCGCACTAAGATTGTATGCACCATGGGTCCCGCCTGCGATAGCGACGAGACCATCCGCGAGATGATCAAGGCGGGCATGAACGTCGCCCGTTTTAACTTCTCGCACGGCTCCTACGACGAGCACCACGGTCGCATCGAGCGCGTCCGTCGTATTTCCAAGGAGCTCGGTATGCCCGTCGGCATCCTGCTCGACACCAAGGGCCCCGAGGTCCGCACCGGCCTTCTGGTCGATGGCAAGAAGGTTGCCGTCAAGACCGGCGACAAGATCGTCGTCACCGCTCAGCCCACGACCGAGGATTTCCACGGCACCGCTGAGCACATCTCCCTCGACTACCTGGCTCTGCCCTCCGAGGTCGAGAAGGGCTCCCTCATCCTGATCGATGACGGCCTGGTTGCCCTCGAGGTCGAGTCCGTCGACGGCCAGGACATGACCTGCGTCGTCAAGAACGACGGCCTGATCGGCGAGCGCAAGGGCGTCAACATGCCCAACGTCAACATCTCGCTGCCCGCTATCACCGAGCGCGATCGTCAGGACATCCTCTTTGGCCTGACCGAGAACATCGACTACATCGCCGCTTCCTTCATCCGTGACGGCGAGTCCGTCCGCGGCATCCGCAAGCTTTGCCGCGAGAACGGTGGCGAGCACGTCACGATCTTCCCGAAGATCGAGTGCGCCCTGGGCGTCGAGAACTTCGACGAGATCCTCGAGGCTTCCGACGGCATCATGGTTGCCCGTGGCGACCTGGGCATCGAGATCAAGCCCGAGCTTGTTCCGCACATCCAGAAGGAGATCATCGCCAAGTGCAACGCGGCCTACAAGCCCGTTATCACCGCTACGCAGATGCTCGACTCCATGCAGCAGAACCCGCGCCCGACGCGCGCCGAGGTTGCCGACGTTGCTAACGCCATCTACGACGGCACCGACGCCGTCATGCTGTCCGGCGAGTCCGCTGCCGGTAAGTACCCGGTCGAGGCCGTCAAGATGCAGGCCAGCATTGCTCTCGAGACCGAGAAGTACCTCCCGGCTCACGCTCCGCTCGAGGTTCCGGCCGATGCTCACGGCACCCGTGTTGTCAACAACGTTGTGGGTATGTCCGCTGTGAACATGGCTACCACCGTTGGCGCCAAGTGCATCACCGTGCCGACGACCACCGGTCGTACCGCTCGCCTGATTTCGCACTTCCGTCCCAACATGCCGATCTGCGCGTTCTCCCGCCACGAGTGGGCCGTCCAGCAGATGATCATGTACTGGGGCGTTATCCCGCACCAGGCCGAGATTACCCAGGGCACCGTCAACGGCACGATCGTCAAGGCGATTGAGACCGCTAAGGAGCTCGGCTACGTCAAGACCGGCGACCTGACCGTCGCTACCGCCGGCGATCCCCGCATGAGCGTCCAGCTCGAGGACAAGGTCTCCTCGACCAACGTCGCTTACGTCGCTCAGGTGCGCTAAATCGCACTTGCAAGCACGCTTGCATTGCAAAGGGCCCGGAAGGCAAAGCCTTCCGGGCCCTTTTTCTGTGCCAATGCCGGCGCACAGCAAAACACGCACTCATTTCTTTACCAAAAGTACGAAATCCACCCTTCGAGGCCCATAAAATAAAGTCCCAAGCGCTAAAAGTGTTCGCCCGGTGGCAAACCCACACCTTAACCGACGCTGATAAATCGTTTTAGCAAAAGCCAGATCGACCTGGTTTTCGGAAGTATGCGGCAAATTCTGAGACCACCGAGCACATCTCGTTTTTTCGCAACAAAATGCCTGATAAACTAGCCTCAAAAGCCAGGTCTGCTCACAGGGTTCAGATTTTGCCGCATACTTCCGAATTGACGCTGGCATCGCACGGTCCAAAAGCACATTTCGACCAGGAGGACGTCATGGACCTGACGCTATGCGGTCAATCCGCTTTTTACTATCACCGTATTCCGCCGCAGGTATTAGGCCTTTACCCCGCCATTAGCCTTGGCAATATGGATCGCAGATGTTGCGCCCTTGGGAACCATGCGCTTGTTGAAGACCTTCTTCATATGCCGCTTCATCGATTTGTGTTCAGTCGCGAGCAAGTCGGATCACGGAGTTTGTTCAAGTCACACCTCCTGACCCAAGAGCCGCCTCCTGGGTCGTTTAGGCAGACTGAGCATGGGTTTGATGTCACTTCACCGGAGTTCACGCTGCTCAGCCTTGCCACGCAGGTCTCACGCAGCCAGTTACTCATGGCTTGCTACGAGATGTGCGGCTCCTTTGCAGTGTTTAAGCCCTGCGAGCGAACGCAACAACAACTCGATGAAGCTATTTCGCTTAAGCTCATTCCACCCAACTGCGGCTGGGAGCGAGTTAACGACACCAAGGGCAATAACACCAGCTTGTGGAAGCGCACGCCGCTTCTTGCCGCAGCGGATATCGCCGCGTTCGCCAAGCAGGCCGCAGGCCTGCGCGGCGTTAAGCAGCTCCGCTGGGCCGCCGAACGCATGACAGGACAGACCGCCTCGCCCTTTGAAGTCCAGACGTCAATTCTCATCTCGCTCCCCCGCGATGAGGGCGGTCTGGGCATCGACATCACCAATAACGCGCGCATCCCGCTCAGCGAAGCCGCGCGTTCGCTGTATGACAAAACCTGCTGCTACGCCGATATCCTCATCGAAAGCGCCACCGACAGCATGGGCGTCATCCTTGAATGCCAAGGCCGCTCCGCCCACGACAGCGAAGCCGCGAGCCTCTCCGATGCCGAGCGCGCCACCGCACTCACAAGCATGGGCTACGACGTCATCCAAATTACCTATGATCAGATCAAGGACAAAAGGAGCTTTGGCAACCTAGCCAAACTCATCCATAAAAAGGCTGGACTTCCCTACACCCCAAAGACCGATCAGGAACGCACCACCGAAGATGCCCTGCGGCGGGAGCTGTTGGTCAATTGGGATGAACTGTTCACCGTCAAGCCGGCCGGCTAACAGCTAGCGATCAGGGGCAGAGCAGGCACACCGGGTGATGCGACGCGGGCGGCAAATCCCGCCTCGGTCAGCTCGATGACCTCGGTAAACGTTGCATCGAAAAACTCCTCGGTTAGCAAGCGATACGGCGGATGATCGGGCTCGCCGGGGTTTTCGCGTACAATCTCGTGCATAACGCCGATGGTCTTGAGCACATACTCCTTATGGATGGGATACTGACCAAAACGCGTCGCCGCAGTATAGAGGCGATCGGTCGCGCGCGGGACAGAAACAATGCCGAGCGTCTTGCCAAACCAGTCAAAGTCGCCTTGCTTTTTAATGCGGAATTCCTCGCACGGCTTGCCGCCGTGCGCCTCTAGGTATTGGTTCACGCGGGTATTCCACACAGTATCGGCCACAAGGTGAGACCAAACGCCCAGCGTCAGATCGAGCAGCGACTGCGCCACGTCATCGGGCGCGAGCGAAAGCTCACTAGCACCGGGACCGGCAACCGGCTCGGCGTCCTTGTAACGTTGGGGATAATGCACCCGATTGAGTCGCTCGCGTTCCTCGATAATCGAGGTCGCCGCGGCCGGTGCACCGGTGGGCGAACTTTTAAGCAACGGTGCCACATAGGTATCCCAGAACTCATGCTCACGCGGCTTAGGGATGGGCTCAGGCTTGGCAAAGTGCGTAATGCGATACGGGATGGGATCGGCGATGCCAGGGACCATATAGCCCACGAAGATATCCGGAACCACACAGCCAAACAAAAAGGCATTGCGGTCGCGCACGCTCTTGGCAAGCGCACCGGTGCGCTCCAGCAAACGCTCCGTCTGAGCAATATGAATGTTCCAGCTTGGCATAGCCACCCCCATAAAAACCTGGATAACTATACCATCACGGCAAAGCCGCGCGGGCGGCTACGCACGCTCTACGCAGCAACTAGTCCGTAGAACCGCTTTCGGTTCCATACGACGGCGAAGGCGCCACAACCACATGGTGATATCGATCGATATAGATTGCACGGGCGCCCAGGCGTCGCACCAAATCCTGGTGATGTGTACTCATCAAGACCGCCTTACCCGCCGCGACGTAGGCCAGCAAGAAGTTGACCACGATGTCGCATGAATCCTCGTCGAGCCCATTGGTAGGCTCGTCGAGCACCAGGATATCGGGATTCATCGACACGACGGCGGCCAGCGCAACGCGCTTCTTTTGCCCGCCCGAGAGCTGATAGGGAGAGGCGTCGGCAAGGTCAGCAACCTGGAACAGCTCCATGGCATCGCGGACGCGGCGCTCGAGCTCGTCTGCCGGCAGCCCCATTTGAGCCGGGCCAAACGCGACTTCCTCGCCCACCGTGGCGCAAAAGAGCTGCGCATCGGCATTCTGGAACACAAAGCCCACGCGCTGATGAAAACGCTGAGCGGCCGCGGAATCCTTTAGAAACGCCGCATCGATCACGTGCCCGTCAAACAGGTATGCCCCTGCGTCCGCGAGTTCAAGGCCGTTGATAAGACGCATGATCGTCGTCTTGCCGCAGCCGTTAGGACCAAGCAGAGCAACGAGCTCCCCACGGTTCACCTGCAATGAAACGCCGTCGACCACCGTATGACCCGCATAGGAAAACACCACGTCGCGAAACTCGATGAGCGGCGTGGCCTCGGCACCGGCAGCACCGCTCGCACCCATCGCGCCATTCGTATCGTTTGCCAAAACGTCGCCCTTCCCTATTCACATCGACGGTTAAACCGCCCGCGCTACAGCACCGCGCACAACACGGCAAGCAGCACCACAACGGCCGCATAAACCGCATCGCGCCAGCCAAAGCCGCTCCGTGCAGGCGCCGGATACACGCCGGCGAAGCCGCGACACAGCATGGCCTCGTCCATCGCGCGGCTGCATTCCATCGCCTTGATAAACGTCATGCCCATGATACCCGCCAGCGAATCGGTGCGCGAAAAACCCGCAGGCGCGGAACCGACACTGCGCAGCATGACCGATTCGCACAGATCGTGCGCCGTGCGTCCCAGCACCTCGATATGCTTGAGTGCCATATCAAACGTAAAGATAACCTCGTCGGGCAGGCGCAGCATTTTGAGTGCCGCCGACATGCGGCTCCAGGTAAGCGTCCACGAAACGCCCAGCACCAGCGACACATTAATGAAGGTCTTGAGCGCGATCTTGAGCATGGCGCCCGTGGCAGACGCGCCCAGCAGCAGGGCAGGCAGTGCCAGAACCACCGCAA
>UQUD01000075.1 GCA_900544225.1 uncultured Collinsella sp. | reverse complement strand
CGAATCTGCCCGCGCGCCGGCAGCTCACTCGGCGCGACCAGCTCCGTGCCCAGCGAGATGATGCCCACACGCGGGGCAGCGTGCACCTTCACGCTCGCGTATCCGGCGCTCGCCAGCAGACCCGCGCCCGCCGGAGCCACGACCTCGCCGGCGTGCATCACAACATCGCCGGCATGGGCCTCCTCGGCAGCAGAGCGAACGTTCTCACCCACCTTGGCCGGCGCCGAGAACCTCACGTGTGAGCCCTCGTTGCCGTCGCCGTCAAGCACCTCGACGATCTCGTATTTCACCACGGCATCCGCACCCTCGGGCACCGGCGCGCCCGTCATGATGCGGACGGTCTCGCCCGGGGCGATTGCGCCCTCAAACACATGGCCCGCGGCCTCGTGTCCGATAACGTCGAGCGTCACCGGCGCCTCGCCAGACGCCTGCACCAAGTCCGCCGAGCGCACGGCATATCCGTCCATAGCGCTGTTGGCAAACGGCGAGATGTCGATATCGGCCACCGCGTCCTCGGCCAAGGGAAGACCGGCGGCCTGCCACACGGGAATCTCGATGAGATCCGTCGGAACAACATGCGACAGAACAATCGACTGCGCGTCCTCCAGCGGAATGAGTTTCTCTGCCATATGCACCTCTTAATGCCACGGCGCACAACAGGAGCGCCGATTCTTTATGCTTGTCTCAGTATAATCCCCCGACGCACGACCGCGACTCGGCCTGTACCCGCAAATACACCTGTCGGTTGCAGGCCACGAAACAGAATGGAAACCAACCCACCGGCTCGTCGCGTTTACCGCGTTTTATAATGCTTGCGTTACAACCTAAAAGAGGAACATATGGCTCATAACGACAAACCCGAAAGCGCAAACGAGGCGCAGGATCATTCCCAGCCGCTCGACGACGGCGGTTTTTTCTCCCTGAACGACGTCATCATGGCAGGCAGGCATCAGATCACCCGCTCCGAGCATCTCTTAGCTGCCGACACGCGCCGCAATGTCCGCAACCTACTCGCAAGCGCCAAGTTGCTCGCACTCGTCGTCATCGTCTCGCTCGCCATGGGCGTTGCCGCTTGGGCGTTTTTGGCCTCGCTGAATATCGCGACCGACTATCGCGAGCACCATGCATGGATTTACGCGCTGCTTCCCGTTGTGGGCATGGCCACCGCATGGGTGTACAAAAACCACGGCCTTGCCGCCAAACGAGGCAACAACCTGGTCATCGACTCCGCTCTGGGCACACGTCTCATCCATATGCGCATGGCCGTCCTCACCTTCATCTGCTCCACGCTCACGCACCTAACGGGCGGATCGGCCGGTCGCGAGGGAGCCGCGGTACAGATTGGCGGCACCATCGCCAGCAACATCTCGAGCCTCGCCCACCTCAAAAAGCATGACCACCACGACCTCATGCTCGCCGGCATCTCGTCGGCCTTTGGCGCCGTATTCGGTTCGCCCCTTGCCGGCGCGTTCTTTGGCATGGAGATGTGTTTTATCGGCAAGATCGACTACACCGCGGGCATCTACTGTCTGGTCGCCTCGTTTACCGGCTACTTTACATCACTCGCCCTGGGTACCGAGTACGAAGCGAATGTCATCGCCAGCGTTCCCAACATGACACCACGGACGGTTGCCATCGTTGTTATCAGCGCCATTATCTTCGGTCTGACGGCACGCCTCTTTGCCTGGTCGGTTCGAACCGTCAAAAGCCTGTACGGTCGCTTTATCACCAACTACCTTGCTCGCGCACTCGTGGGCGCGCTCGTGGTGCTCGCGGCATACGCGATGCTCGACGCCTGGAAGTATGCCGGCCTTGCCACCTGGCTCTCGGGCGCCGGGTTCGCCGGTAACACGACCCTTGCCGACGCAGCCATCAAGCTCGTGGTGACGGCGCTTACCCTGGGTGCGGGCTTCCAAGGCGGCGAGGTCACGCCCCTGTTTGGCATCGGCGCGGCGCTCGGCGGCTGGATCGGTTGCCTCGTCGGTATCGACCCCAGCTTTCTGGCGGCGCTGGGCATGCTCGGTGTTTTCTGCGCCGGCCTTAACGTGCCCATCACCACCTGTATGATGGCCATCGACCTGTTCCACGGCACGGCAGCCGGCTTCTTCGTGATCGTGGCGTTTATCAGCTATCTTGTCGGCGGCCACCGCGGCGTATATCCCGCGCAGCGCATTGTCTCGCCTAAACGCCGTTCGCTTATTGTGGATGAGGGCGGTACGGTAGCGGATGCTATCGAGCGCCACAACGACCTGATAGAGTAGACGTTAGTATTCGCCGTGCAGCCACAATCGGGGGCAATTCGACCTGAGCGCGACCGCACCGTCACGTCATACGCCAGGAGTCGCCCCATGCACGCAACTGATTTTGGTCGCACGCTCATAATCGCCAACCCTGCCGCCCAGTCGGGTGCGGCGCGCGAGGTCGCTGAGCGCCTGCAGCGCTTTTTGGACATGACCGCGCGCTCATCCCAGTTTGACCTGGTGCTGACTGAGCGCATGGGACATGCCAAGGAGCTTGCCGCACAGGCTCAGGGCTATCGTACCGTTATCGCACTCGGCGGCGACGGCGTGATCCACGAGGTCGTCAACGGGCTTATGACGCAAAAGGAGAACGCCCGTCCCGCCCTTGCCGTCCTACCCGTAGGCTCCGGCAACGATTTTGCCCAGACCCTCGGTATCGACGATTTCTCCGGCAAGGATTTTGGCGCGCTGCTCACCTGCAAGCTGCAGCGCCAGGATATCGGACGCATTCGCTCATGGAACCCCGCAAACGGCAGCGGCGAGGCTACCGTTGAGTACTACGACCAAACGCTTTCGGTCGGCATCGATGCCGCCATCGGCCTGGGCACCACCGAGCTGCGCAAAAAGACGGGCCTCGCTGGCGCTCCGCTCTACACCCTCTCGGGTCTGGAGCAGTTTGGTCTGCGCTACCGCAACTACCCCATGACAGTCAGCTTTGACGGGGCGCCCGCCGAGCGCGTAAGGGCGATCATCATGGCGATTCAGCTGGGCCCCACGTATGGCTCGGGTTATCGCATCTGCCCCGATGCCGACCCCTGCGACGGCATGCTCGACGTCTGCTACGCATGCGGCCCCGTCCCTCGCGCGATTGCCCTGCCTATGTTTCTTTCGGCCAAGGACGGCCACCATACCAAGTTGCCACCGGTTCGCATGCGCCGCTGCCGCCATGCCGAGCTCACCTTTGAGGAGCCCGACTACCCCATCCAAGCCGACGGCGAGCCCGTTGTCGCCTCGCGCATCGAGGTCGACGTCCTCGGCGGCGCCCTCCATGTCTGGCACCCCACCCACTAGCCATCCCTAAGTTGCGGTGAAATAGGGACTGTTTATGCAGCTAAAGCCGCAAAACAGTCCCTATTTCACCGCAACTTATGAGGAGACTATTCGTCGCTGCCTGGCTTGCGACGGTTGGCCTTTTTAATGGCGTTGAAGTGCTTGTCGTTGAGCCTGCGCTGGCGCGATCGCTGAGGCACCTTGGTCTTTACGCGTCGACGCGGTGGACGCCCGCGACGCTCAAGCTCAGCGCGCAGTTTACGCAGGCAGCTGCTACGGTTTTGGAACTGACTGCGGCTCTCGCGCGCCGTCACGGTAATCCCCGTGGGCCCATGCTTCATGCGCACCGCCGAGTCCGTCGTGTTGACGCCTTGTCCGCCCGGACCCGTCGCGCGAAACACCTGCACCTCGCAATCGCGCGCCAACTCCTCGGCCGACATCTCGGCATAGCGCGCATACTCGCGCCATCCCATCTTGTTCTCATCCATATCAACACCTCCCCTCATACAAAAAATGTGACAAAGGGACGGTCCCTTTGTCACATCGCATACCAATCGCTTGTGTTGCGCGCTTACGCGAAGGTGATCTCGCCGGTCTCGCAGTCCATATCGGCGATACGGGCCAGGCTCTCGACGCGGAAGCCGCGCTCGCGGAGCTTATCGCCGCCGCCCTGGAAGCCCTTCTCCACTGCAATGCCAATGCCGGACACCTCGGCACCCGCAGCCTCGCAGATCTTGATAAGACCCTCGAGCGCGCAGCCGTTGGCCAAGAAGTCGTCGATAATCAGGACCTTGTCGCCCTCGGACAGGAAACGCTTGCCAACGATGACCGGGTACTCCTTCTGCTTGGTAAAGGAGTAGATGGTCGTGGCATACTGCTCGCCGTCGAGGTTGATGGACTGCGCCTTCTTGGCAAAGACCACCGGCACGCCGCCAAAATGCTGAGCCGCGATGCAAGCCATGCCAATGCCCGAAGCCTCAATCGTCAGGATCTTGTTGATCTCGACGCCCTCGAACAGACGGGCCCACTCGGCACCCATGTGGTCGAACAGCTCAACGTCGCACTGGTGGTTGAGGAAGGCATCAACCTTAAGGACGTTACCGGCCTTTACGATGCCGTCATGGCGAATACGATCCTCAAGCTCCTGCATGGCGCAACCCCTTCTCGCGGCAACGATACCGCGCGATTAATAAACGTTGTTCGATAGTCTACCACGGACCGACCCCCGCCCGCCCCACAAGCCGCATCGCACCACAAACCAGTCTTTTTGGAATGGCACGAAGCGTGGCAGACAGCCACCCAACACGCTAATGACGGGCGCGCACCTTCACCAAACGCACCATGGCGAGCGCAAAGCCCACGGCGGCCACAGCCATGAGTACGTAGAACACCGAGCGAAAGCCGAATAGGAATACATCCGGACGACCTGCAACAAAACTGGTCACGGCCTCGCCCATTGCCACGCTCATCTGCCCATACAGGATATGCGACGCCACCGTAATGCCGAGCGCCATGCCGGCGTAGCGTGCCAAACTACCCAGGCTGCCCGCAAAGCCGAGTGCTTCGCGCGGAGCCGAGCCCATATACAGCGAGTTATTGGGGCTCTGGAAAATCGACGTACCGCACGACATAAACGCGACGCAGCACACGATCACAGGGATAGAAGAGTGCTCGTCGAGCGTGCTTACCGCAAAAAGACCGCATACGTACACGCCCAGGCCGACTGCCGTGGGGCCCTCGCAGCCAACACGGTCCGAAACCGTACCCGAAAGCGGGCCGATAAAGGCATTCACCATCGGCAGCGCCAAAAAGAGTAGTCCAGAGATGTCAGAACCAAAGCCGTGGGCGTCCTGAAAATAGAACGGCAGAATAAACTCGGATGCGCCAATGCCAACGAACACGATGAGCATGCAGACAAGGTTGATGGTGAAGGCCGAATTTGCAAAACAGCGGCGAGCAGCCTCGGCAAGGGGCATGGGGCGTTCGCCAGCCTCTGGCCTAACATGCGGCAGCGTGTAGAGCCCCACGATAAACGAGATGACGCCGATGGGCAGGTTGATGAGGAAGATGCTCTCCCAGGGAAAGCTTGCCACCAGCATGCCGCCGAGCACGGGGCCACACATCATGCCGAGGGCCACAAAGGTCGCGAGAATACCCATGGCACGACCTCGTTCGCGCGCCGGAAACGATTCGGTGATGATACCCATGTTGTTAGCCATGGCCGCTGCGCAACCGATGCCCTGAACAATGCGTGCCAGGATAAGAACCTCGAGCGAGGCCGAAAGGCCGCACAGCAGCGAACCGACCGAAAAGACGATGACGCCCAGCTGGAACACATTCACCTTGCCGCGCACGTCGCCCAGGCGGCCAAACGGCAGCATGGCCACGCACGTCGCAAGCAGATACACCGAGCTCACCAGCTGGATGCGGTCGAGGCCCACGCCCAGTTCCTTTTGCATCACGGGCAGTGCCACGGTCACGACGGTCGAATCCAGACACGACATAAACGTCATGATGAGCACGGTAAACAGAATCGCCCATTTGTTCTTGCCATGGGTGTCGCCCTCTAGAGCAATGTGCTCGCGGCGCAGCTGCTCTGCAGTTTTCTCCATATCCATCCTTTCGAGTGGCGCAACACAAAAAACGGGGCCCCATCGCCTGCGAACAGTTGCGATTGGGGTCCCGCCTACGGAATCGGAACGAAAGGTCGCCGAAGCTTTCTGCCAGCATCGGCGCCTTGTGCGAACGCTAGCCTAGCACTGCTCGAGCGCCTGCTCAAGGTCGGCAATCAAATCGGCTGTGTCCTCGAGGCCGCACGACAGGCGCACCATGTCGGCGGAGATGCCACAGGCGATGAGTTCCTCATCGTTCATCTGGCGATGCGTGGCGTTAGCAGGATGCAAGCAGCAAGTGCGGGCGTCGGCCACGTGCGTGGCGATCTGGGCGAGCTTGAGGCTCTTCATAAAGGTCTCGGCCGCCGCGCGACCACCGTTAAAGCCAAAGCTCACGACGCCGCAGGTACCGTTGGGCATGTACTTCTGAGCCAGGTCATAGTACTTGTCGCCCTCCAGGCCCGGATAGCTCACGAAGCGCACCTTGGGATGGCTCTGCAGGAACTTGGCAACGGCCAGGCCGTTCTCGCAATGACGTGGCATGCGCACATGCAGGCTCTCGAGCGAGCTGTTCAAGAAAAACGCCGCCTGCGGGTTCTGCATGGGGCCAAGGTCGCGCATGAGCTGCGCGGTGGCCTTGGTAATGAAGGCGCCCTCGCGACCGAACTTCTCGGCATACGTCACACCGTGGTAGCTCTCATCGGGCGTGGTGAGACCCGGGAACTTGTCCGCATGGGCCATCCAGTCAAACTGGCCGTGGTCGACGATCACGCCGCCCAGGTAGGCAGCATGTCCATCCATGTACTTGGTGGTGGAGTGCGTAACGATGTCGGCGCCCCACTCAAAGGGACGGCACATCACGGGCGTCGGGAAGGTGTTGTCGACCATCAGCGGCACGCCGTGGTCATGCGCGGCCTTGGCAAAGCGCTCAATATCGAGCACGGCAAGGGCGGGGTTGGCGATCGTCTCGCCAAAGACGAGCTTGGTATTGGGCTCAAAGGCTGCCTCGAGCTCTTCATCGGTGCAGTCAGGGGCAACGAACGTGCAGGTCAGGCCCATGCGACCCATGGTATGGGCAAGCAGGTTGTAGGTACCGCCGTAGATGGCAGAGCTGGCGACCACGTGATCGCCGGCACCGGCCACGTTAAAGATCGCGAGGAAATTCGCAGCCATGCCCGAACTCGTGAGCATAGCGGCAGTGCCGCCCTCCATCTCGCAAATCTTGGCGGCAACCAGATCGCACGTGGGGTTCTGCAGACGGCTGTAGAAGTAGCCCGACTCCTCCAGGTCAAACAGCTTGCCCATGTGTTCGGACGTGTCGTACTTCCACGTGGTGGACTGGTAGATGGGCACCTGGCGCGGCTCCGCGTCGCCCGGGCGATAGCCGCCCTGAACACATGTAGTACCGATAGTCTGCTCGCTCATATCCAACTCCCTTACTTGGGTTTTGTTTTATTCGGTTCACAATACCGCTACCACACACCCCTCTCAACCCATCCTCAAGGTGGGTTATGAGACAAATTGATTAGGGGTATTTATCTCAAGCCTTGGGCATTTGCTCGATAGATAAAAATGAGGCATAGATGGAGCTCTCGATGATTACATGCACCGGCACGGGTACCATAGGCGGGTACACCGTGACCAAGGAGACAACGATGAAGCAGATCGATACCACCCAGCTCGACATCACCGCCTGTCAGGCTCAGGCTGCCGAATACCACGCCCGTGGCTTTAACTGCGCCCAGGCCGTCGCCTGCACGCTCGCGCCTGCCGTCGGGCTCGACCCCCAGATCGCCTTTACCCTCACCGAGGGCTTTGGCGCCGGCATGGGTGGCATGACCGAGACTTGCGGCGCCATCTCGGGCGCTGTGGCCATCATGGGCTTTGTAATGAGCGACGGCATGGAAAACCCCAAGACCAAAGGCCAGACCTACAAGCTGTCGCGCGAAATCGCCAAGCGTTTTGTCGAGAAGAACACGACGACCGTCTGCGGCACGCTCAAGGGCGTCGGATCGGATAAGGGTCCGCTCCGCAGCTGCCCCGGCTGCATCGACGATGCCATCGAGATCGCTTGCGATGTGCTAAAGCAGCTCGCCGAGTAGACGGCAGCAGCATAAAACGACGGCCGGCGCGCTTGGGATCCATCCAAAAGCACGCCGGCCGTCGCCGTTAGAACTCAGCAAATACGGGAGCGCTGGCCTCAATCTCCTCGCGCCCCGCCATAAGCTCGCGCATCTCAGCGCAAAACGGCTCCTGCTCCCCCGCTTTAAACACCAAATGAAGTGTCACGGCATCCGCGTAATCGGTATCCGAAACCTTGGCACCCGAATCCTGCGCCAAGCGAAGCACCTGCTCATACTGCGGATAGGCCACATGCACGTCAACAGGCACGACGCTCGTCATCTCGACGATCTGCCCGGCCTCCTGAGCAGCGGCCACCGCCGCCTGCGTCGCCGCGGTATAGGCGCGTACCAAGCCACCAGGCCCCAACAACGTGCCACCAAAATAGCGCGTCACTACGCAGCAAACATTTTTGAGTCCCGCACCGCGCAACACCTCGAGCGTCGGCATACCGCTCGTGCGGCTCGGCTCACCGTCATCGCTCTGGCGCTCGCGTCCATCGACCAAAATCCACGCGGGCACATTATGTCGAGCGTCGTAATGACGCTTGCGAACCATCTCGATAAAGGCATTCGCCTCATCCTCGGACTCAATATGGACCAGCTGGGCAATAAACCGGCTCTTGCGGTCCACAAACTCGCCCGAAGCCTCAATATTCGATTGCAGAGTAAAATAGCTGTCCAACAAAGCCCCTCAACAAAACTAAGCGCGGCAACAAACAGCCTCAATAATACGGCAAAGGCCGTACCGATAACCCCAGTAAATAGAACGGCAACGTCAATGACCAGGCAAAAACAGCGAGACGGCGTCAGCTGAGTCGATTTGGTCCGAAAGAGGAGGGAGCACGCCTTATGGCGGCGACCGACGAATGAGCGCCAAATCGGCCAGTTGACGCCGTCGCAGCGTCAACA
>UQUD01000074.1 GCA_900544225.1 uncultured Collinsella sp. | reverse complement strand
CGTGACGCCCGTTCCCGGCGCCACCAGGCGAGGACCTTGATACTTGCCGGCATCGATAGCATCGCGCACGGCCAGATCGGCAAACAGCGGGTCGCCCGCGCCGCGCACCGTGGTCACGCCGCTTGCCAGCTGTTGTTGGGCGCTGCCCTTAAGAATGTGGCGCACGATGGCGCGCCCCACGGGATTATCGAGCTTCTTCATCAGCGCGCCCGCATCGCCCGCCGAAACCGGCTTGCCCGAACCGCACAGATGCACATGCATATTGATGAGGCCTGGCATGAGATACGCCCCTGCCAGGTCGATGACCTCGGCACCTGCAGGCGCCTGCGCCACAGCACTCGGCCCCATCCACGTGATGACGCCGCGCTCAACGACCACGGCCATGTCGGGCTGCGGCTCCATATGTTCCGAACCATCCAGGACGGTCGCATTGATAAACAACGTGGAACGATCGGCAGACGCCATATCGAGCTCCTCCCTCACGATTAACTTGAACATTTGTCCATTATTACCTAGCGCGACAGGACTACTGCGGACATATCGGCTAACGGGAGGAAGAGAAGGGCGTAAGGATGAACAGACCAGTGCAGCGATGCTTCGGGCGTTCCAGCAAAACGTCTTGATCTGTAGCAGATAGACCGTCTTTAACCTTCCAAATGTTACAGATCGAGATCTTTCGGCACCGCGTCCAACCTTTGTCTCAATCTGTAACAGTTGGGTCGAATTTTGACCGTCAGATGTTACAGATCGAGATATTCTCCGGCCCCATCGTCAAACATCTAAATCTGTAACAAGTAGACAGGTTTTCGGCCTCTAGACGTTACAGATTGAGATCTTTTAGCGGTAGCCAACCTTTTGTCTTGATCTGTAACAGTTACGAGGCCAAACGGCCCCTTGTTGTTACAGATCGAGACAAACCCGGCAGGAACAACCATATCCGTGTCAGTTGCACCCCTTAGCGCCCATACCACTGACGCTTCCATCCCTCAGCCAAATCGGCCCGCTGCGGAATACCTGCTAGCCTCATCTTTTCAATCAATTTCCCCGGGTTCTTGAGTTCATCAAACGTGAACCGAAGCACCTTGTGCCCGAGCATTGTCAGATGAGATTCCCGCTGACGCTCTGCCACGAACGGGTCGACCGACTCCCGACCCTCGCCGTTCTGCAAGGCATACTTTCCCTTTCCGTCGAGCTCGCCGATGACGCGTGTCCCGTCCTCGAGCCTCCAGAAATAGTCGACCCGAAACACTTGGCTCAGATCAAGCGGGTCGCGAAACTCCACCTGCAGCTCTGGCACCGGAAAACCGTATGCAATAAAGAACGCTCGGAACCGAGACTCGCCACCGTTTTCGGACAGCCCGTCCGCATGCGACGCAATCACCTGAGCTCTGCGATACCCTCGCCTGCCCTCGCAATCGACCTGGAGCCGTTCGCAGAGGTCGTCGCGCGATACGTCCCTTGCCCGCAATGCAGAATCGGCGATCGCCAACCCGTAGGAGAACGGCGCACGCAGCAGACAATCCTCCACCGTGCGCCAAAACGGCGTCACCCGCACGCCATCGACTTGTTCAAGCGCACCCGCCGCCTGCGGACGCAACAGCCGACATCCTGTACTCAACGCCACCGAACAACCCGTCTTGACCAAGTAACGCGGCCCAAGCAGATCATTCGGCACCTCCAGACCCCATATCAGCGCGGCGTCATATCCCCAAAACGCCCAATCGGGGTGAAACTCGGCAAGCCCCTTGATAGTCCACCGAGCCCGCTCTGGCGGCGTCAATGCATCCCATTCATGCTGAAAACAGAATAGGTACGATTCGGGCTCCGTAATATCGTCTGTGCCCACATGGCGCCGCAGCCACATGAGCTCGGCATTGTCGTGCGTTACAAGCAGCACACCTTGTTCAGCCGCCTCCGTGAGCCTGGCAAGCATCCTATTCCGCGCCAAGGTGTTACGTGCTGCATGCTTGTGTTTAAAAACGGTATTAGACACTTCCATCACCACCACATCGAAAAAATGGGGCATCGCCGCTGTTGCCGCCGCCGACAAACGTCTCGACCTGTAACAGTTACGGGCACAAGCAGCCGCCAAACGTTACAGATCGAGACGTTCGCGCAGCATTGCACCTCTTTGTCTCGATCTGTAACAGGTAGACCGGTTTTTGGCCGCTAGACGTTACAGATCAAGATCTTTCGGCACCGCGTCCAACCTTTGTCTCGATCTGTAACAGTTAGGTCGAATTTTGGCCTGTAGATGTTACAGATTGAGACATCCCCAGCCAGGTTCCAAACATCTCGATCTGTAACAGGTAGACGTTCTCCAGGCCCCTAAACGTTACAAATTTAGACAAACCAGCGGCGCTCAAGCATTCGTCTCGATCTGTAACAGGAAGACCGGTTTTTTGTCCCTGAACGTTACAGATCGAGATATAAAGGCAGAAGGCAAGGCAGGCGACAGCCGCCCATCCCCTACTCCCACTCCTGCTTATAAATATTGAGCGACTTTACGTAGCGCCCCTGGACACCCATGATGTCGCGGACCAGCCTCAAAAAGAAGCTGATACGCGAGGTATCAAAGCCGTCTTCCAGGTCTTCCGGATGGACGGCGCCAGGCCCGTCGACCGCCGTATCGCTCAGGCGCGCAATGTCGTAGAGGTAGAGCTGCCCCGCCGTCAGCCAGACATCGTCAACGCACGCAATGCGCACCGCAATCGCACCTTCGCGCCAGTGCTCTTTTTGCACGATATGTGGGTCGTAGACATCAAAACGACGGTCGGTGCGCGTGTCGCGCAACGCGACCATACCAGTCGCAGGATCCTTGTCCAAAATGCCAAAGCGCGAGAAATACTGCGTGTCGCGCACCTGTTCGAGCCGCCTGAGCGAAGCAGGCGAAAGCGACGCCGGCGGCTCGTCCACATACAGCTCAAGCAGCGTCTTGCCATGGTAATAGGGACGCTCGAACAGCAGCCAATCGGTAAATGCCATGTTATAGGCCATGATTTCGCTTTGCGATGGTTCTTCGCAATAGCTGAGCCATGGATCGACTATCACTTCGAACTGTGTGCGCGCCGACTCCAAAAACTGAAACTTGCGCAGCATCCAAAACTGAGCCATGTCGGCAATATCGTTACCGACAGATTCGGCCAGACGTCCCCGGTCCAAAACATGATCAGCCATGGCATCCTCCTCAAACTGATGAACCTCAATTTGAGCTTACGAGGAGGGCAGGTGGTCGCCGCCAGCGCGGGCGAAATGGGCATCAGGCTGCAAACCAGATGCTTGCCAAACACTTGACGGGATACTTGCAGATTATACAAATTGCCACAAAATCGCAGGTAGAACTAGACGAATCACCCGCGCCGCTGTCCATAAGCAACTAAAGCCGCCACATAAACAGCAGAGCGCGACGAACGCAAACGTCAACAGGCAGGCAACCAGACGTCGGCAAACGAGCAAAACGCTCGCAAACCCGCAAGGAGTGTCCCCGGATGCCGGCACATAAGGAATGTCCCCAACTGCCGACACTTTGGGACATTCCTTATGTGCCGGCCGTTGGGGACAGCCCTTGCTGATTCGATTGCTGAGTAACTCCGTGATTGCCTTACAGTCCCAAGGCCTCGGCAACCTCGGCGGCGCAGGCCAGGGAGTCTGCCATGGCGTTCACAACGAGCGAACTGCCGTTGCGGGCATCACCCGCCACATACACCGGCACGGCATCCGCAGCAACGCCATCCACGCGGGCCGCGAGGTGCGAGCCCTCGGCAGCCATCACCGGCAGCGGACGACCAGCGGTAGCAACAGGCACGCTCACCGCATCGAACACACCATGCTCCGGGCCCGTAAAGCCACAGGCGATGAGCACCAGCTGCGCCGGCACCTCGTGCTCGGAGCCCGCAATGCGTTCGGGCTTGCCGGCCGACCAATCCAGATCGACCACGCGCAGGCCCGCTGCCGCGCCCTTCTTGTCCAGCAGCACCTCGAGCGTATCCACGCCCCAGGCACGCATCTCGCCGCCCATGGCAGCGATAGCCTCCTGCTGACCGTAGTCGGTCTTCTTCACGTTGGGCCACTGCGGCCAAGGGTTGCTCGCCGCGCGCTTATCGGGCGCGGCCGGCAAGAACTCAAACTGGCGCACGCTACGCGCACCCTGGCGCACCGCGGTACCCACGCAGTCGTTGCCGGTATCGCCGCCGCCAATGACCACAACGTCCAGGCCGCGCGCGTTCACCGCGGGCTCACCGCCATCGAGCACCGAGACGGTCGAAGCCGTCAGATAGTCCACGGCATACACCACGCCTGGGGCATCCACATTCGTAGCCGAAAGACCGCGGGGCGCACGTGCACCGGCAGCCACCACGGCAGCGTCAAAGCCATTGAGCTTGGCCGCCACCGCAGGGTTCGTAACGTCAGCACCCAGCTCAAACACAATGCCCAGCTCGCGCATGAGTGCCACGCGACGCTCGACCACAGACTTCTCGAGCTTCATGTTGGGAATGCCGTACATGAGCAAACCACCCGGACGGTCATCACGCTCAAACACCGTCACGCGCGCGCCGCGACGCGCAAGTTCCCATGCAGTCACCAGGCCAGCCGGGCCAGAGCCAATCACAGCGACCGTGGGCGCATCCTCCCCTGCCGGCTCAAAGCGGCGCGGACCGCCATTTGCCCACTCATGGTCGCTGATCGCACGCTCGTTGTCATGGATCGTCGTGGGTTGGCCATCGACCGAACCCAGGTTGCACGCGGCCTCGCACAACGCCGGGCACACGCGACTCGTAAACTCGGGCATGGGCGAGGTGAGCGACAGGCGCTCGGCAGCCTCATCCCAGTGGCCGCGGTACACCAGCTCATTCCACTCGGGAATCAGGTTGTGCAGCGGGCAGCCGCTCGGGTGTGCCTTGCCAAAGCTCGCGCCCATCTGACAAAACGCCACACCGCACATCATGCAGCGGCTCGCCTGGGCACGGCGCGCATCGTCGTCGAGCTCCACGTACAGCGGATCGAAATCGCGGCTGCGCTCCTCCACGGGGCGCAGCTCGTGGGTCACGCGATCGATATCAAGAAAAGCACCGGGCTTACCCATGGCACTTACGCCTCCTTCTTGGTCGAAGCAACAGAGCTGGCGGCGGCGGGTACAGCGCCAGCGACACCACCCGCCACATCAAAGCGAGCGACATCCGCGGCGCTCGCGCGACCGGTCACAATGTCAAACGCCAGCTCCTCAGCCCGCGCATGCGTCTTGCCCACGGCCTCGCCCGCGGCGACAATCGCCAGCACGCGCTCGTACTCGGTCGGAATGACCTTCACAAAGTGCTTGCTCATCGTCTCAAAGCTGTAGAGCAACTTAATGCCGCGCGGGCTCTGCGTCGCGTCCACGTGCTCCTGGATAAGCTCGCGAATCTGCGCCAGCTCGCCGGCCGTCGGGGCCTTGAGCTCAACGCTCTCGTGGTTCACGCGGGCGTCGAGCGTGCCATATTGGTCAAAGACATAGGCCACGCCGCCTGTCATGCCGGCGGCAAAATTCTGCCCGACCTCGCCCAGGATGAGCACCAGACCGCCCGTCATGTACTCGCAGCCATGGTTGCCGCAGCCCTCGACCACCACGGTGGCACCGGAGTTGCGCACGGCAAAACGCTGGCCGGCAAGACCGTTAATGAAGCCGCGGCCGCTCGTGGCACCAAAGAACGCAACGTTACCCACGATGATGTTCTCGTCGAACTTGTAGGTCGCATGCGGGTTGGGGCGCACCGACACCTCGCCGCCCGAAAGGCCCTTGCCAAAGTAGTCGTTGGCGTCGCCGCACACGTTGAGCGTAATGCCGCGCGGCAGGAAGGCGCCAAAGCTCTGACCGGCCGAACCGTCGCAATCGATGGTGATGGAGCCGGCGGGCAGGCCCTCGGGATGCGCCTTGGTCACCGCGTTGCCCAAGATGGTGCCCACGCAGCGGTTGACGTTGGCGATATCGGCGCGGAAGCGAATCGGACGCAGGTGCGCACGGGCATCGGCCGTATAGGGCACAAACAACGTGGAGTCGAGCGTCTTGTCGAGCTCGCTGTCCGCGGCCATCTGCGGCAGGAAGTGACGACCGTCGGCACCCGGGATATGCGCACCGAACTCGCAGGTCGCGCTTGCCAGCACAGGCGACAGGTCGAGCAGGTTGGCCTTGCGGTTGCCCGGCACCTCGATCTGGCGTAAGCACTCGGGATGGCCGACCATCTCGTCGACGGTGCGGAAGCCCAGGCTCGCCATGACCTCGCGCAGCTGCTCGGCAACAAAGAGCATAAAGTGCTCGACGTGCTCGGGCTTGCCGCGGAAGCCGCGACGCAGGCGGCAGTTTTGCGTGGCGATGCCGGCCGGGCAGGTGTCCTGCTGACAGTCGCGCTGCATGAGGCAGCCCATGGAGATGAGCGGCATGGTCGCAAAGCCAAACTCCTCGGCGCCCAGCAAGCAGGCGACGGCGACATCGGTGCCATCCATGAGCTTGCCGTCGGCCTCGAGCACCACGCGGGAGCGCAGGCCGTTTTGCAGCAACGTCTGCTGAGCCTCGGCAAGGCCGAGCTCCAGCGGCAGACCCGCGTGCCAAATGGAATCGCGCGCAGCGGCCCCCGAGCCGCCATTGTGGCCGCTGATCAAGATCTTGTCGGCAGCACCCTTGGCCACACCGGTGGCGATGGTGCCGACGCCGGCCTCGCTGACCAGTTTGACCGACACGCGCGCACCGGGGTTGGCGTTCTTAAGATCGAAGATCAGCTCTGCCAGGTCCTCGATAGAGTAAATATCGTGGTGCGGCGGAGGCGAAATCAGGCCGATGCCGGGCGTGGACTGACGGACCTCGGCAATCCAGGGGTAGACCTTCTTGCCGGGCAGGTGGCCACCCTCGCCGGGCTTGGCGCCCTGGGCCATCTTGATCTGAATCTCGAAGGCGCTGCACAGGTAGCGGCTCGTCACGCCAAAGCGCGCGCTTGCCACCTGCTTGATGGCGGAGTTCTTGGAGTCACCGTTAGCCAGCGGGGTCTCGCGACGCGGGTCCTCGCCGCCCTCGCCGGAATTGGAACGGCCGTGCAGGCGGTTCATGGCGATGGCCATGCACTCGTGTGCCTCTTTGCTGATGGAGCCATACGACATGGCGCCGGTGTTAAAGCGGCGGACGATGTTGAGCGCGGGCTCGACCTCGTCGAGTGCCACCGGAGTGCGGCCGCTGGCATCAAAGTCGAGCAGGTCGCGCAGGCGCACGGCGCGGCCGGTGCGGTGCAGGCGGGCGCTGTACTCCTTAAAGGTGTCGTAGCTGTCCTCACGGCAGGCGGTCTGCAGCAAGTAGACAGTCTGCGGATCGATGAGGTGATCCTCGCCGCCGAGCGGACGCCACTTGGTCAGGCCCAGCGTGGGCAGCTGACCGGGAGCCGGGCTCTTAAGGATAGCGAGCGCGGCGTCGTAGCGCTCGTTTTGCTCGCGCTCAACGTCCTCGACACCCATACCGCCCACACGGCTCACCGTGCCGGCGAAGTACGCGTTGACGAACTCCGGCGTAAAGCCCACGGCCTCGAAGATCTGCGCCGAATGGTAGCTCTGCACCGTGGAGATGCCCATCTTGGACATGATGGAGACGATGCCAGCGGTCGCAGCCTTGTTGTAGTTGGCGATGCCCTGCTCGGCCGTCACGTCCAGGTCGCCGCATGCCGCCAGATCGCGAATGCACGCATGTGCGTTGTACGGATAGATGCCGCTCGCGGAGTAGCCCACCAGCGCCGCAAAGTCGTGCGGGGACACGGCGTCACCGCACTCCACCACGATGTCGGCAAAGGTACGCACGCCGGCGCGGATCAGGTGGTTGTGCACGCAGCCAACGGCGAGCAGCGACGGCACGGGCACCTCGCCCGCAGCGGCACGATCGCTCAACACCACGATGTTCACGCCGTCGCGGACCGCAGCCTCAACGTCTTCGGCAAGCTGCTTGAGCGCAGCCTGCAGTGCACCCTCGCCGGCATCGCGGCGGTACACGGCACGGAAACGGCAGGTCTTAAAGCCCACGCGGTCGATAGCGCAGATACGCTCGAACTCCTCCTCGTTGAGCAGCGGGCGCTCCAAGCGAACCAGCTGGCAGGCCGTACGGGAGTCCTCGAGCAGGTTGCCGTGGTTGCCCAGGTAGAGCGTGGTCGAGGTGACCATATGCTCGCGAAGGGCGTCAATGGGCGGGTTCGTGACCTGAGCGAACAGTTGATAGAAATAGTCGTAGAAGGAGCGCGTCTTCTTGGACAGGCAGGCCAGCGGCGCATCGATGCCCATCGAGGCGAGCGGCGCCTTGCCCTGCTGGGCCATGGGACGCACGACCTCGTCAACGTCATCCCAGTGATACCCAAGCTTAGCCATGCGCGCGGCGGCGGGTACCTCGGCGTCCTCGGCGGGCGTTGCCGCGACAGGCCTATCGAGCGCGTCGACGGTCAGCGTCTCCTCGGCAATCCAATCACGGTAGGGCTTTTCCTTGGCGTAACGGGCGCGCAGCTCGTCGTTGTAGATGACGCGCCCGCGGGCAAAGTCGACCTCGAGCATCTGGCCCGGCCCCAGACAGCCGCTCGTCAGGATGTTCTCGGGGCTCACCTCGATGGTGCCCACCTCGCTTGCCAGCATAAAGCGACCGTCGCGCGTCACGTAGTAACGAGCAGGGCGCAGTCCGTTGCGGTCGAGGGCGGCACCCAGCGTGCGGCCGTCGGTAAAGGCGATGGCGGCCGGACCGTCCCACGGCTCCATGAGCATGGACTGGTAGGCGTCGTAGGCGCGGCGCTCCTCACTCAGGCTGTCGTTGTGGTCCCACGGCTCGGGCAGCAACATGGACGCGGCACGCGTAAGCGGGCGACCGTTCATGACCAGGAACTCAAGCACATTGTCCAGAATCGCGGAGTCGGAACCCTCGCGGTTGATGATGGGCATCACGCGCTCAAGATCGTGCTGCAGCACGGGGCTGTACAGGTTGGGCTCGCGGGCGCGGATCCAGTTGACATTGCCCTTGAGGGTGTTGATCTCGCCGTTGTGGATGATAAAACGGTTGGGGTGCGCGCGCTCCCAGCTGGGCGTGGTGTTGGTGGAGTAGCGCGAGTGGACGAGCGCCACGGCCGTCTTGACGGCGGCGTCGTTGAGGTCGATGAAAAAGCGACGCATCTGCGTGGCGACCAGCATGCCCTTGTACACGATGGTGCGCGAGCTCATGGAGCACACGTAGAAGATCTTGTCGCGCAGGGCAAACTCGGCGTCGGCCTTCTTCTCGATGGTGCGGCGGCACACGTACAGGCGACGCTCGAAGGCATCACCGGCGGGCGTGTCGTCCGGACGGCCCAGGAAGGCGTGCAGGATAGTGGGCATGCAGGCGCGGGCCGTCTCGCCCAGGTCGTGCGGGTCGAC
>UQUD01000073.1 GCA_900544225.1 uncultured Collinsella sp. | reverse complement strand
ACGGCCGCCACGACCAGCCCGGGAAGCGCCGCGACGCCGGCTGTCTGCATAAGCAAAAAGCTGAAGGCTCCGCATGAGAGCGCCGAGATGCCGCGCATGGTGTAATTGCGTGCGCGGCCCCAGCGCGTGCCCGCCCAGCCAAGTGCGGGGTCGACCTCGACGGTGTCATCTTCGTAGGGTAGCGACTCCATATCGTCTGCCGCGCACTCGTCATCTGAAAGTTCGCCCACCATCTGCTCCAAGCTGCGACGGCCTTCGCGCACGCTTCCTAAGCCGGCAAGGAGTCGGTCGCAGAATGCCTCAATGCTATCGGGGCGGTCTTGCGGCATGGGGGAGAGAGCGCTCATGAGCGCCGCCTCGGCCCCCGGGGGAAAGTGAGGGATCAGTTCGCTGGGATAGGTGGCGCCGCCGATGATGCGGTCGAGCGAGTCGGCAGGCGTGGCCGCCATAAAGGGGGCACTGCCGCACAGGCCCTCGTAGATCACGCAGGCAAGGGCAAAGACATCGGCGCGCTCGTCGACCGTGCCGGTCTCGATGTCGAGCTGCTCGGGCGGCATGTAGCCGATGGTGCCGCCGCGCGATCCGCCAAAGCCGCCGGCGGACGACAGCCGCGCCATGCCAAAGTCGGTGAGCTTTACATTGCCCGAATGGTCGATAAGCACATTGGCGGGCTTTATGTCCAGATGAAGCACGCCGTTTGCATGGGCAAAGGTGAGTGCCTGACCCAGCGCGTCGGCAATGGCCGCGGCCTCGTCAAAGGTGAGCGAGTGGCCGTCCACGCGATGCAAAAACTCGGCCAACGACATACCGTCGACATACTCCATGACCAGGTAGGCATAGGCGGTGTCGTGCGTAAAGTCGATGACCTGCACGATATTGGGATGTTGAAGCATGGCGGCGGTATGCGCCTCGCGCAGCACGTCCATGATGTCGCTGGCGGGCATGCCGGCGCCGTTGATAAGGGGGATGCGCTTAATGGCCACGCGACGGCGCAGATGCGTGTCGCGGCAAATCTCGATGGAGCCAAAACCGCCGGTCGCAAGCGTCTCGAGCGGCTGGTACCGCTTGAGCAGCTCGCGAGAGCTAGTGCCCTCCAAGGGAACGTCCGGCGAGAACCGGGCGGTATGTTGCGAGAAAAGCGGCATGGCCAACCCTCGTGCGTTTAAAGTTCGTTTGCGAGCGGCGGGCGCGGGGCCGAGCCGTTCGCGGTGGCATAGATGCTGCTAGTGTAGCACGCTCAGGCGGATGGCGAGGATGGCGGGATGCGAGGCTGCCTGTCTGGCTTGGCCTTCGTCTCGACCCATCCGGAAAGCGCGCCCCAGTTTGCGGCCAAATACTGGGACACGCTTTCCGAATGGGGTGTGCTGCGGAAACTGCGTCCCAGAATATTGACTCAGAACGGGATACAGTTTCCAGATCGACGCTCAAAAGGAAACCGCATCCCGCTTTGATGCGGGGACTGCGGACAAAAGCTGAACCGTGATCTGGCTCGGATTGGAGTTCGCCTGAATCGTTGATGCTGGCTGGTGTGGGCGTGGAGATAAACGAGCAGCCCGAGCGATATAATGACACGCTATGGAGGTCATATGCTCTTTTCCCGCTGTTCTGCCACATCTGCTTTCGCCATTGCGCTCGTCGTAATGGCGGTTACCCCTTATCACCGGTTTTCATCTTCAATCGGCTTGGCATCAGGTGCAATGACCTGGCTCGTTATCCTTGGCGCATGCCTCGCGGCGTTTGGTCATGGTGTTGCGCTCCGCAAGGGGAGAGAAATAAGACGGCCGGGTCGCCTTGGCGTCTTCGGTGTTTTCCTTGCTGCTATTGCGGTGGTTCCCGAATGGGTCGACTTGGCCTTCTATGCTCGCGGAGATTCTATTCCAATCGTGTTTGCACCGATCTGGTTGTTGCATCGTGTTTCGTGTGCCTTGTGCTTCACTGGGTCGTTGCTCCTCTCATATGTAATTTGGGATACGGCGGGCTCTCCTTTGATACGGGGGGCGGCGCGGGACGGCGAAAGGGGGACCCGCCGATCGCAGAGCACGCTTTTTGCAGAAACAATAGTTGTCCTGTCTTGCCTGCTGTTTTGCTGTCGAATTTCATGGAGAGTCGTTCCCGAGCCATGGGGGATGCCCTCTGTAACGGCCGCATCAATTGGCCTCGTGCTTTTAATTCCGCTGGTCTATCTCGTATTGGCTGCGGTCCCGCTGCTTTGCTGTCCCCGCGCCTTTGGTCGGGGGCAGGGCGACGTGTTTGCCCGTTCTGTGCTTGTAGCAGTTCCCATTGGCCTTGTTCCGGCTGTCGAGGTGGCATACTTTGCAAGCGATGCCGCAGTCATTGCATCACTGTCGATGGGGTCCGCTATTGCTGTTGCCGCCTTCGTATGCACATTGCTAAGGGAGAAACGGGACAACAATTCGGATACCCCTCGCACGTCCGACCCATTCGATGCGGGGGTGTTTTCCCCTGCCCTGTCGCCTCGAGAAGAGCAGTTTGTTCGACTGCTGCTCAAAGGGAAAACGCCGGCGGAAATTGCCAGGGAGACGGGTACGAAGCCATCGACGGTGCGAACAACGCTTCACCGAGCATACGGGAAGGCATCGGTTGCGGGCTCACGCGAGCTCGTGGCATTGTTTGCGGGTGAGGGTGATGCTACAGGGCCTGGTCTGCTGCAGCGGCATGCTGGTGATATGTTGACATCAGTTCGGACGCGCCGGCTGTTTCGATACCTGCTCACAACATTTTTTATCCTCCTTGCGGCGGGCCCCTTGGTAATGGCGGATAGCGATTGGGGATCCGGTGTTTCGCGGGCAGTCGCCTTTTCTCTCGCAAGCTATGCATTGGGTCTCGGACTGCTTCTGTCGCTGCACTACGCGGGTGAAAAACTGAATCGTGAAGTTGCGCTGACTAGAACGGATGGGGCGATTGGGCTCGGAAGCCCGTGCGTATGGGCGGTGCTGTCTGCCGTGGAATGGTCTTTTGTCTATATCGCGGCATGGAGGTGTATATGCGATCCGTTGATGGCTGCGCCGGTCCTGCTGTGCGGCGTGGCATCTACGGTCTCGCTCGCTGTTGGGCTGCGTCCGTTTAAGGTGCATGCCCGTGTCCGGGCTATCGTGCCGTTGGTGTCAATAGGTGCGGCTACTTTAATCCATGCGGCCACTAGGGGGCGAATCCATGGGTTCGCGGTGCTGACGGGGATGTTGCTCACATACATAGTGCTGCGTAGCTGTCCGCAGCGCAAAATGCTTGGGATATGGATGCTTTGCTTTGGGGCGGCGGCTCCTGTCTGGGTTGTCTTGCTCAACATGGTGCAGGATCTGACGGTTTTCGAGCCTCTGTTCCTTGCGTCGTTGCTGGGGCAAAGTTCGGCCGTCAATGTCGTCGTGGCAACGGTGATTGTTTGCTGGTCTGTGCCCATGCTCGTTACGCACATCGTGCTCGTACGCTCGGTTGAGGACGAGAAGGCCGTCTTGAAGTACCGTGCGAACGGGTCCACCGAAGCAGCTCACGTGCGCCGGCTGGCTCTGCTTACGTCGCGCGCCCTGTCCGATGTTCAGGCCCGAATATTGTTGATGACGGCAGAGGGCACAACGACAAAGACCATTGCGCAGGATGTCGGTTACGCTGCATCTACGGTGCAAGCGCTGCGATCCGCGTCCTATCGCCAGTTGAAGATCAAGAACAAAGCAGAGCTTATTTCATTGTTATCGCAGGTAGATAACGTGTAAACGCCTGGATTATCAACTCAATAGCGAGTGTTTACAGACATCTTTCTCCATTCATGCAAAGGTTGCTGTGCGTCGACGCATTGTTAGCCGCTTTTGATTGGAGAAGGCCATGATTAAGCCAAGGAGCGCTATTACTCGAATCGGAGTCGGGTTGGCGATTGCTGCGGGTCTGTCCCTAGGGGTTCCCGCTGCATCGTTCGCGCAAGAGGAGTTTGACACCTCTCAGGTTTCTAGCATTACTCAAAACGCCGATACGGGAATTACGACCTGTACGAACAATGCCGATAGGGCATTTAGTTTTCAATGTGCCGGGACGAGTGCAACTGGTTACCGTCAAAAGGATGATTCCTCATCGCTCTATCTGGATATCCAAGGTTATACGGGAAATCCGCTTCGGTTATATACAGACGGTGCGTATAACACAAGCGGTAGCGGCAGCATGAATTGTACTCAGGGAACGTATCGTTCGAATCACAAGGGACAGTGGGAAATGTATAACCTCGTCCGTGAGAACGGGCGATCTGCGGCGCGACTGACTGCATGGGCGGAGTCTGGCTACGGCACTGTTATTGGTGTATGGAGCCCCGACTGCGTCGGGCATTTCCGCAAGCTTCCCGCATAGTTGTTTGAATTGGCTCCCTTCCGGCTTTCTGGGTCGGAAGGGGGAGGAGGACGTATGAACCAAAGGCTCGTAAGATATGAGCTGTCGAAAACGATAAGACGCCCAGCTTTTATCTTTGCTCTCTTGATTGCAGTCGCAGTTGCAATAGCTGCTGCGCTGGAGCCGTGGGCAAATTTGGAAAAAGAACGTCACAACCTTCTTTCTTTTGGTTACGGCGTTGGCATGCAAGCCAAAAACTATCTCGGTCAAACACGTGAAAGCAGCTTCGGTAACTGGATTGTTGTGAGCGCGAACGCGCCACTGTCTGTGTCGGTGTTTTTCTATGCACTGCCCCTGCTTGCAATGTTGGCCGGATCTTGGTCGTGCCTCTTTGAGCGTTTGAGTGGTTATGACATGCAGATATGCACGCGCGTTTCCAGAAAGGCATACGTGAACGTAAAGGCGCTGTCTGCTTTCCTCTCCGCGTTTACAGTGACTGCCATTCCTCTGCTCGTCAATTTCCTGATTGTCTCGATGCTTTTTCCTGCGTATCTTCCTCGGGTCGATGAGTCGACCTACGTAGGGCTTTACCTACATAGCTATTTCTCCGGTCTATTTTATTCACATCCTTTGTTATATGTGCTTGCATACACGCTGTTCGATGCGGTCACGCTCGGGACTTTATCCATGGCTGTAACTGGCTTCTCAATTTTGTTTCGTAGCAGAATCAAAGCGATAATTGTCCCGTATCTGCTAATGGTTGCGTGGCATTTTGCAAATGGCTGGATCTTCGGCGTAATGGCTTGTGTGGGGTTTAACTGCAATATCTTCAACAGCATCAGGTCGGAATCGCTGAATAACTGGCCAGACATTCGAGCCGGTTTTGCGGAAATCATATTATTGACCCTTGCTTCGTTGGCTTTTTCTGGGGCGTGGAAAAGGCGGGAGATGGTCTGATGCTGTTTAGGCTGGTCGCCGCGGACCTGAGGACCGTTTTGAAGAAGAACATCATTACCTTTATTGCGATTGCGGCAGTGACCGTTGCGAACCTGGTGTACGCCTACGGTTTGTCTTCTGTGTATGGGGTCAGGACGGATGCCTTGGGGTTTGCGGACAATCTTGCGCTCGTGTTTGCCGGATCTGCTCCGTTTGAGCCTAGGCCCGGGGTCATGTTTGTGCCTCCGCTAGGATGGCTATTTCTCATTCTGCTTATTCTCTATACAACACTCGATTATCCCGCCGAATCGTTGCACGGGTTTGGTTTGCAAACGCTTGTCCGATGCCGGGCGAGAACCCTTTGGTGGGTCTCGCGTTTTATCTCAGTGGCGGCGATAACAGCATTTTCGCTGCTCGTGGTGGTTTGCTCTGTTGTGATTTGGAGCTTGATGGTGAGTGCCTCGTTCAGCGCGGTCATCCATGGCGAGTCGCTTCAGCTGGCTAATTTGGCGCCGTGGTTTCTCAAGGCGAGCGAAGCAGGTGCACTGCCGTTTTTCGCAGGTCTCTTTCTTGCTTTTGAGGCGCTTGCGTTTGTGCAGGCAACGGTTGGGTTTGTGCTTGGGCCGTCAGTTTCATTTGCGGTTGTAATGAGCTACCTGATCTGTTCGGCATATGCGCGGCATTGGGCGCTACTGGGAAATGCCTTGATGCTGTTGCGCTGGGGTGGAATCGTCAAAGAAGGAATTGCGACGGGCTCGAGTGGCTTGTTTTCAATTGTGATTATGTCGTTATGCCTATCGTTGGGTGGACTGTGGTTTCGAAGGGCCGACCTTATCGAAAAGAGGGACAAGATATGAGTGTGATCGTTAGGGACGTATCGAAGCGCATGGGCAAAAACGATGTCCTGCGCAACGTGTCTATCGAGGTTGACCCTGGGACTGTGGTCGGGCTTCAGGGGATAAACGGTTCGGGTAAGACCATGCTCATGCGAGCGGTCTGCGGATTGATTAGACCCACCGAGGGCGAGATTATTATCGATGGCCAAAGACTTGGGGCGGATATCTCGTTTCCGCCGAGTCTGGGGATGTTGATAGAGGCGCCTTCCTTTTTAGGATATCTGTCTGGTTACGACAATCTGGAGCTCATAGCTCAAATCAATGGCGTTGCCACCCCCGAGGACATTCGCTCTGCCCTGCGGCTCGTGGGGCTCGATGCAGACGAAAAAAAGAAGTTTCGAGCATACTCGCTTGGGATGAAGCAGCGTCTGGGAATAGCTGCGGCAATTATGGAAAAGCCGAAGCTGCTTGTTCTCGATGAGCCAACGAATGCCCTCGACGAAGCGGGCGTGGAAATGCTCAAGCGCGTTGTGGCGATGGCGGCATCAACGGGTCGCGAGGTTCTTCTGTCTAGCCATGACGGAGAGGTGCTCGAGGAGCTAGCCGATCGTGTTTACTGCATGCGCGACGGTGCCGTTGTGAAAGTTCGGGAAAGGTCGTGAGCGCGATGAAGAAGGCCCTGTTGACGAGAAGGTCGATGCTCGCGCTTTTTGGCTGTGCTGTTACCGGCCTTGCGGGCATGAGGGTGAGCGTCGTTAACGGGAACCGGACAGTCATTCCTGAAAAATATTACGCGGAGGGCGAATGGCTCTCGATGGATGGGGCGTTTCTGGGGTCGAAGGATGTGGCGACTGACGGGTATTCGTTTTGCATAGACGGGGCAGAGCTGCTCACGCCGCGCGAGTATCTCAAGCGTGCGCATGATGATTATTCAAAATATGGCATCGTAGATACGAAAACGAAATTGAAGGACGCCGACATCACGTGTGTTATCGCCGTAAAGATGCGTGTCAGGAATAAGGACAATGTCGAAGGCGGAATTAAAGCGTATGTTTGGCATTTGGTGCCGGAGTCTGCGCCAAACTATGACTTTGTGGTCAATACCGATCTGATAACGCAGGCAATGCCGGTGCTGGGCGGTTCTGCTGCGTTTGCTGTACAGGTTGGGGCGGAGAACGAGTTACTCGTCCCATTCATGATGCAAAACACCAACGACTATTTCGAAGGTTACGAGACCGTCCGTTTTGAGAAAGCGTTTCCCGGGACCTATACGATGAAGATGACCGATCTGCCGGAGCGAAGGCTCTTCAGGTTTGAAGTTAAATAGCTCGAAGGCCCTGTTGGGGGAGCCTCATCCTACGCTGAAGCGGGATGAGATTCCCTTCGCAGTGGCGCTCGGCCCTAGCGCTTCTTCTTGCTCTTCTTCTGCTTGCGCTGCTTGCCCTTGTTGTCCTGGGGCTTGTCGGCCTTGTCGCCCCGCTTGGCCTCGGCGGCAGCCTTCTCGGCCTTCATTTTCTTCTTCTTGGTCTCGATGCGGAGCTTTTTGTTGATGCGCGCCTTAAGGAAGGGGCCAAACTGCTCGGCATCGCCGCGGATAAAGGTGTCCTTAGGGATAGTCACGCCCTGGTCGGCGAACATGGCTACAAAGATGCGCTCGCCGTCGAGTACGTGGTCGAGCTTCTCAAACGGGAAGAACTGCGACTTGCCGCTCTTGCCCCAAACCATCAGGCCGTCCTCGTTGGCAGCGACGCGGCGATAGCGGCCACCCATGGACTCGTCGGCCTCGACGGCGTCGATAAAGTCACGGGCGAGCGTGTGGTGCAGGTTTTTGCTCCACCAGGCCAAAAAGGCGCCGAATACGATCAGGACGACGCCAAACTTGATCCAGTTACCGCCGGCCACCAGCATGCCAATGCCGATCAGCGCGGCAATTGCCGCGGCGACATACAGCGAACCGCGACGCCTGGGCGAGGCGACCAGGCGGGCGAAGTCGGTGACCAGGTCGTTTTCGTACTGGTACTCGTTGAGGTACAGGATGCCGTCGTCGGCTGCGGCCTGCTCCTCGAGCGCGACCTCGACCTGGTCGGCTGCTTCGGAGGGGACGAGGTTGCTCTCTGCGTCTGCCATGCTCTTTGGACTCCTATCGCGGCGGGCTCGCCGTACGGGTTATTATGAATGCAGTATGCCGTGCGACCGCATGGCCGTCGCGGCAACAAGACTCAGTATACCCGGGGGAGCACCCATGGAATCGTTGTACCGAAAGTATCGCCCGCTCACCTTCGACTCCGTGGTGGGCCAGCAGCATATCGTCTCGACGCTCGAGCACGCCATCACCGAGGGGCGCCTGTCCCACGCATACCTGTTCTGCGGACCGCGCGGCACGGGCAAGACCACCATGGCGCGCATTCTGGCCAAGGCGCTACTGTGTCGCAACGCCGAGGCGGCGCGCGCCGAGGGTGCAAGCGGCTGCATGCCCGACGGCACCTGTGAGGAGTGCGAGCTCATCGCCGAGGGCAACCACCCCGATGTCTACGAGCTCGATGCCGCCTCCCGCACGGGCGTGGACAATGTGCGCGAGGAGATCATCAACTCCGTCAACTTTGCCCCGGTGCGCGGCAAGTACAAGATCTATATCATCGACGAGGTCCACATGCTCACGACGGCGGCGTTCAACGCGCTGCTCAAGACGCTTGAGGAGCCGCCGGCGCACGTGATCTTTGTGCTGTGCACCACCGACCCGCAAAAGATTCTGGAGACCATCCTCTCGCGCTGCCAGCGCTTCGATTTCCACCGTATCGGCAACGAGGATATCGAGCATCGCCTGGCATACGTGTGCGAGCAGGAGGGCTTCGATTACGACGACGAGGCGCTGGCTATCGTGGCGCGCCATGCAAAGGGCGGCATGCGCGACGCGTTGTCCACGCTGGAGCAGCTGAGCGTCTTTGGCAACGGTTCTGTGCATGCGGACGACGCCCGCTCGCTTTTAGGCGAGGTTTCGGACCAGATTCTGGGCGAGTTTTCCCGCGCCATTGCCGATCGCGATGTTGCCGAGCTGTATGGGCTTATTCGCGCGCAGGTCGAGGAAGGTAACGATCTGCTGGAACTGACGCGCGACCTGGTGGCGCACGTGCGCGACGTGTATGTTGCCTGCGTTGCCGGTGCCCGTGCCGAGTTGTTTGAGGGCGGCTCCGAGCAGGCCGAGGCGCTTGCTGCCGAGGCCGCTGCCTTTGGCGAGCATCCTGCCGACCGCCTGGCTCGTGTGCTGACAGTGCTCGACGATGCCGCACTGGAGATGAGGGGCGCGAGCGACGTGCGCCTGGTGCTCGAGATTGCCTGCACGCGTCTGGCTCGTCCCGAGGCTGATTTAACGATTGTGGCATTGGCCGAGCGCGTGGCACGCCTGGAGGCCATGGTTGCCAACGCCGCCGTGCCGGCGAGCGT
>UQUD01000072.1 GCA_900544225.1 uncultured Collinsella sp. | reverse complement strand
AGGCGCACGCTTGCGATTGTCGGCCATAAAACGGCCTCCTTAAAAACAATTATCAATAGAACAAACGAAACGACCGCCCGAGGTGCGGCAGATTGCCTTGAAAGAGGAGGGCATAGACCTTGAGGTCATGCCCGACGATTGAAAGGCAAGGTGCCGTGGCTCGGGCGGTCGGCACGGGTTTTCCAAGTGTCCGAGATAGCCGCGAAAGAGGAGCGACGCGTACTTGAGTACGCGAGCGACGGTTTGAACGGCAAGGTCGGGTGCTTGGGAAAACCGCGGGGATTAGAGAGATTTGATACGAGTGCCCGCGGCCGTATCTTCAATGGTGAGGCCCAGGTCCTTGAGCTGATCGCGGATGGCATCTGCCAGATCCCAGTTCTTGGCGGCACGGGCCTCGGCACGGGCCTCGAGAATCTTGGCAGCGGCCTCGTCCACGTCGTCACCCGTGTAGGCAACCAGGCCGGCGGCAACGCCCAGCAGGCCCAGCGGCAGCTCGACCTTGGGCTCGGGAAGCTCGACGCCAAACGTATCGAGCAGCTCGGTCAGCGTATCGGCGGCAGTCAGGACTGCGGCCTTGTCGGCAGCATCGCCCGCCTGCTCCAGATACTGATTGCACTCGGTGACAAAGCCAAAGACGGCACCCATGGCACCAGCGGTGTTAAAGTCGTCGTCCATGCACTCCTTAAAGGTGGCACGGGTCTCGGCGGCCTTGGCGGCAAACGCCTCGGATGCCGCCTCATCGGCGTCGGCCGTCGCGTGGCTTGCGGCCCAGCGCAGGTTCTCGACCGTGCCGGCGATACGCGTGAGCGAGTTCTCGGCACCCTCCAAGCGCTCCCAAGAGAAGTCGAGCGGCGAGCGATAGCTCGTCTGCAGCATCAGCAGACGCAGAGCCGCGGCAGAGTGCTGCTCGAGGACCTCGGCCAGCGTAAAGAAGTTTCCGAGCGACTTGGACATCTTCTCGCCGTCGACCAGCAGCATGCCCGTGTGCATCCAGGTGTTGGAGAAGCCCTGGTGCCAGGCGCAGGTAGCCTGGGCGCACTCGTTCTCGTGATGCGGGAAGGCAAGGTCGGAGCCGCCGCCGTGGATGTCGATCGGGGTGCCCAGGTAGCGATGCACCATGGCGGCGCACTCGGTGTGCCAACCGGGACGGCCCTCGCCCCAGGGGCTCGGCCAGCTGGGCTCGCCGGGCTTGGCGGCCTTCCACAGGGCAAAGTCGAGCGGGTCGTTCTTGTCCTCGTTCTCCTCGATACGTGCACCAACCATAAGGTCATCGATGTTGCGGCCCGAGACCTGGCCATAGTTGGGATCGCTGCGCACGGCAAAGTACACGTCGCCGTTATCGGCGGCGTAAGCGTAGCCCTGCTCGATGAGCGTCTTGATCATGGCGATCATGGGGCCAATCTCCTTGGTGGCGCGGGGACGCACATCGGGATCGAGCACGTTGGCAGCGCGCATGACGCCAATGAACTTATCCGAGAACTCCGTCGCGACCTCGGCGGCCGTACGGCCCTGCTCGTTGGCGCGCTTGATAATCTTGTCGTCGACATCGGTGAGGTTCTGGGCGAACGTGACCTCGTAGCCGCTCGCGATGAGCCAGCGGCGAATCACATCGAAGCTGATGAACGTGCGGGCGTTGCCGATGTGAATGTTGTCGTAGACCGTGGGGCCGCACACGTACATGCGGACCTTGCCGGACTCGATGGGCTGGAACTCTTCCTTTTTATGGGTAGCGCTGTTGTAGATACGCATTCGTTACTCCTTAACAGTTTTCTGTAGCAGGCAGACGGCCCAGGCGCCAATTCCCTCGCCTTGACCTTCCCAACCGAGCTTTTCGGTCGTGGTGGCGGCGACGCCCACGTTTTCGACGTCAACGCCCAGAGCATGGGCGAGGTTGGCGCGCATGGCATCGCGGTGCGGGGTGATCTTGGGCTGCTGGCAGGCAATGGTGCAGTCGGCATCGACAAACTCAAAGCCCAGCTCGCGCGCATAGTCCATCACACGGGCAAGCAGCACCATCGAATCGGCACCCTCATAGGCAGGATCGGTGTCGGGGAACAGTTTGCCGATGTCTCCCCCGCGGCAGGCGCCCAAAATGGCGTCGGCCAAGGCGTGCGCGAGCACATCGGCATCCGAGTGGCCCAGCAGGCCGCGCTCGTAGGGAATGTCGACCCCGCCGATGATACATCGACGCCCTTCCACCAGACGGTGGACGTCGTAGCCATGGCCAATGCGCAGGTTACTGAACATGGGGAAGGTCCTCTCCCTCGGCCATGCGACCGAGCAGAATCGCGGTTACGGGACGCAGGTCCTCGGGCACCGTCACCTTAAGGTTGTCACGTGGGCTCTGGACGCAGCGGACACGCCCGCCCATGCGCTCGACCAGCGACGAATCGTCCGTGCCGATAAAGCCCTCGGCAATCGCCGCGGCATGGGCGCGCTTCATAGCGTCGACACTAAAGATCTGCGGCGTCTGTGCAGCCCAATAGAGTTCGCGCGGCGGTGTCTCAACGATGTTATCGCCATCGACGATCTTGAGCGTGTCAATCGCGGGCTGACCGCACACGACACCGTCGAGCGAGCGGTCACCCATGAGCACGTCGATAGCGTGGTCGATGGCCTCGGTCGTAATGAGCGGACGAGCGCCATCGTGGATGGCGACATATTCGAAACCCGCCGGAACCGCATGCACGCCGGCACGGGTGGAATCCTGACGGGTATCGCCGGCATCGGCAAAGCTGATGGGCGTGTCATAGTCAAACGGGTCGATGGCAAGTCGGCGCATCTCGGCACGGCGCTCGGCAGGACACACCACCACGATGTGGCCGACCTTGTCGCTTCGATCGAACGCGCGGATGGACCAGCTCATGAGCGGACGGCCCGCTACATTGACGAGCTGCTTGCCACCGGGGTTACCAAAGCGCTGGCCGCTGCCACCGGCAACGACCACGGCGCATACGGGCGCCATTATGCGTTCCCCTGTTTGGTGCCCTTCATGCGGTACAGCGAGTCCGCAAGAATGGCAGGGTTGTTGACGCCAAAGTCGCCCAGGCGCTCCGGATCCTCGCTGATGTCGTCCATGAGCTCCTGCAGCGAGCCGTACTCGTCGACAATCTTCTCGGCCACGCCGTCGCGGACGACGGACACGCGCGAAAGCGTGCGCAGGCCCAGCGGTGTCATGACGGAATCCTCGTCCAGGTCGTCGTAGCCCAGAACCGCCGCCACATGCTGCGGGTCGGACAAGTCCTTGGGCGTCATACGGCTCAGGTTGGCGCGGATCTTCTCGGCATTGGCCTCGGAGGAATCGCTTGCGTAGTCGCGGATCATCAGGTCGTATTCGGTATCCATGCTGGAGCCCGCGAGCTGTTCGAGCTGCATCTGCACGAGCTTGCCCTGGTTGCCCAGCTTGACAATGCAATCCTTAAGCTCGGTCTTTGCCTGCTGCATGATCTCGAAACTCGAGAAAATGCCGGTGATGTCGGCGAGCGTGACGTAGTCGTCGAGCTCGAGGGCCGTCAGGCGCAGCAAGGAGCGGTCGAGCGACTGACGGGTGGTCTGGAGCGTGGCGACGAGCTGGTTGACCGAGCTCATGATGGTGGTGACGGGCTGGATCTCGTAGCTCTTGCCGTGAACGTACACGTTAACGACGGCACGACGGGCCGAGACCGAGATCACGATGGCGTCGGTAAGCACCGACATGCGAGCGGCAGTACGGTGACGCATGCCCGTCTCACTCGTGGCGAGCGAGGGATCGGGATTGA
Source organism: uncultured Collinsella sp. (assembly GCA_900544225.1). Taxonomy (GTDB): domain Bacteria; phylum Actinomycetota; class Coriobacteriia; order Coriobacteriales; family Coriobacteriaceae; genus Collinsella. Next base: position 5,789 of record UQUD01000072.1, on the reverse strand, counting down.
GATGGAAGTTGGCGCGCAGGATCTGGGTGAGGTCGCCATCGATAACGATGGCGCCGTCCATCTTGGAAAGCTCGAACAGGCGGTTCGAGGTAAACGAAATGTTGAGCGGGAAGCCGTCGTTACCGGCAGCGAGCACGTTTTCGGTGTCGCCGACGCAGATAAGAGCACCCAGGTGACCAGCAATGATCATATCGAGGGCGGTGCGGATCGGCTGGCCGGGGGCAGTCAGGCGAATAGCCTGTTCCATACGCTTTTGCAGCTCGTTCTTATCCAAGGCATCGCTCCCATCGTATACGCTCCATAAACGCTAAATAGTTTCTCACGGTTTGTCCCCGCAGCAGCCACGAAATCCGATGCTTACAGAATGAGCGAACACGGCCGAGAGCCCAACCAAAATGGGCTGCTTATGTGGTAGTATCGGGATTCATATGAATGAGGGAGTAGTCGCGTGGCCGGGTTCGCCTCCGGTGGCGCGGCAAGTCAACATACTGGCCGAAACGGCCTGGCTTGCCTTAATGAACGAGACTCGTGGTTGTGCGCGCAGCGCGTACGCCACGGGTCTTTTTTGTTATTCCCCCAAGAGGTACACGCGGGCCCGCCCGCAGAGAGGGAGCCAGACTATGGGACTCGCAGAGCTCGTGTTGCTCGCCGTTGGCCTTTCGATGGACGCCTTTGCCGTTTCCATCTGCAAGGGCCTTGGCATGAAAAAGATCAACCTTAAGGTCGCCGTAGTGCTCGGCCTGTTCTTTGGCGGCTTTCAGGCCGGCATGCCCGTAATCGGATGGGCGCTCGGCAGTCAATTCATGGGCATCATCGGACCCATCGACCACTGGATTGCCTTTATCCTTTTGGCCTTTATTGGCGGCAAGATGCTGTGGGAAGCCTTTACCGTAGACGAGGATGAGGACGAAGGCGACGGCAAGGATGCCGAAAAGATTGACCTGGTCGAGTACCTGATTCTCGCCATTGCCACCTCGATTGACGCCCTGGCCGTAGGCATCTCGTTTGCGGCGCTCTCGGTCGATATCGTTCCCGCTGTATCGCTTATCGGCGTCACAACGTTTATCTTCTCCGTCGCCGGCGTAGCGATCGGCCACACCTTTGGCGCGCGCTACGAAAAGCCCGCCACCATCGTGGGCGGCGTTGTGCTTATCCTTATCGGCCTCAAGATTCTGCTGGAACACTTAGGGTTTTTGGCGCTGTAAAACACCCTTCAAAACTAAACGTCCGTGCAAGGCCTCATGCAGAGTTTTGCATAAGGCCTTTTCATGCAGACTTTTGCATGTCATACTGATATGCAAAAGTCTGCATGTTAGGAGATCGCCGTGGACACCCTTCCCATCACCACACCGCGCCAAGCTGGCATCTACGTGCGCCAGTCACGCGAGTCGCAGGGAATCACCCGTGCGACCCTCGCTAAAAAGGCCGGTGTTTCGGAGCGCCTGCTCGCATCGCTCGAGCTGGGCGACGCCACCGGCATTCGACTCGACAAGTTGCTGACCGTCTTTAACGCACTCGGCATAGGTCTCTTCGCGCAAAGCGATAACGACTCCATCGCATCGCCCTCCGAACATCCGGCGACGATAGTGAACCTCCCTATCGCGAACTCGAATACCCTGCCAAAGCCAAGCGTAGGCAGACGACCCACTCGACAAGGAACGCCATCTTCCTATGGTGCCTTGCTGGCCCAAATCGCAGCCGAGCAAGGCCTTTCCGGCACTTCAAACCTCTCCTTTGGCTGCAAGGTTGTGAAATAAATGGCAGAGATGGAACTCGCGACCCTCATTTGTGGCGAAATCGCCGGCACTCTCCGGCAAGACGAGCATGGACTCTGCAGCTTTGCATACGCCCCAACCTATCGCGGAGCACCGTTATCGCTAACAATGCCGCTTTCCAATCGCACGTATGGCCATAACATCGTCCGCCCGTTCCTATTTGGCCTTTTGCCCGACAGTCAAGAGCAGCGTCGCGCTATTGCCACCGAGCATGATGTTGCATCCAACAACCCCGTCGCCCTCTTGTGCCATATCGGTCTTGACTGCGCGGGGGCCGTTCAGTTTTGTCGAGCCGATCAATTAGACGCCGCCCGCGGCAGGGTCTCGGCATACCGCCCGCTTACCAATTCTCAAATCGCTCACAAGCTCAAAGCAATTCGCGATGACGAAAGAGAGACATGGATGGGCTCCAACGAAAGCTGGTCCCTGGGCGGCAATCAAGGCAAATTTGCACTAGCTTGGCATGATGGCCAATGGTGCGAATGTCTAGGGTCATCCCCCACTACCCATATCTTCAAAAATGGTGTCGTTGGGTTCAAACATCAGGCCTTAAACGAATTCGTCTGCATGAAAACGGCTCGGCGTGTTGGCATTCCAACTGCCAACGTCTCCTATTGCACATTTGAAGACGAAGCCGCGCTCGTCGTTGAACGGTACGACAGAATGGTCAATAGCAGCGGAAATATCGAAAGGCTGCATCAGGAGGACTTTTGCCAGGCGCTCGGTGTATTGCCAAGCCAGAAATACACCGCCGACGGAGGACCAACTACACGAGACATCCAAGAACGACTGATTAACACAGTCCCCCACCACATGAATCTTGTGCTTTTTACCTATATGTTGTTCTATAACGCCATTATCGGAGCGCCTGACGCACACGCTAAAAACTACTCGATCATCCTTGGCAAAGGCACAAACGCGGCGCTCGCACCCATGTACGATGTCGCGTCGGGTTTGGCATATGAGCGCATGCGCCGCCGGGCGCGCCTTGCCATGAGCGTTGGCGGCGAAAATCGTGTGGGGCGCATCGGTCCAGGCGCTATCCGCCGATACCACGGTATGGGCGACCCCGCGCTGGAGACGGCACTCACCGATGCCGGGCTATCCGAGAAGTTTTGCTTTGCGACCATGATGGACCTCGCCTACGAGGTACCCATTTGTATGGAAGAGGTCATAAACGAATACGCCGACCTGCCCGGCATGGCGGACCTGCGCGAGCATATGCTCGGCCCCGTCTGCGAAAACTGCCAGCGCACCCTCGACCTCATCAAGGCGGATATGGGCTAGGTGTCCGTAATCTCCCATTTCCCAAAAGAAGAGAGGGGGCACCCGTCGCAAAAGCTCGGGTGCCCCCTCACGCAATGTCATTTGCAATCCACCAGCACGTGGCTCGGACTGCTGCTAGCGCAACCTTTACGCAGCGAGACGCTTGAGAACGTCGATGAGCAACTCGTAGAAGCGCTCGGCAGAAGCGAGCTCCATGCTCTCGTCCGGGGTGTGGACATCGGAGAGCGTCGGGCCCACGGCGATGGCGTCCAGGCCGTGCAGGGCCTCGGCAAACAGGCCGCACTCAAGGCCGGCGTGAATGGACTCGATGCGCAGCTCGGAGCCAAAGAGCTCGCGATAGCTCTCGACAAAGACGTCGCGGACCGGCGAATGCTCGGCATAGCTCCAGCCGGGATACTCGAACTCGAACTTGGCGTCGAAGCCCAGGACATCGGCCAACGTCTGCAGGCGGTCCTTGAACTCGTTCTGCAGCGAGGTGATCGAAGAGCGCGGGGACAGCATGATCTTGACCTCGTCGTCAGAGGTGGCAACCACACCGATGTTGGAGGAAACCTCGACGGAGCCGTCGGTGGCGACGTTGCGGCGAATCACGCCGTTAGGGGCAAGACGCAGGGCGCGGATGAGGGCGAGCGCGGACTTCTGGTCCATGGCCTCGACCTCGGCGTCGTCGGCAATCTCGACGGTGCAGGTAAAGCCGGGGTCGAAGACCTCGAGCTCGGCAGTGACGTCGGCGATGATGCCCTTTGCGATCTGGGCCGCGGCCTCGGCGGCAGCGTGGTCGGCGTAAACCAGCTCGGCCTTGCACTCACGGTTGATGGCGTTGTCCTTAGTGCCGCCGTTAAAGCTGACGATGGCGGGCTCGCCGGCGACCATCAGGCGGTCGATGATGCGGGCCATGATGAGGTTGCCGTTGCCGCGCTCCAGGTTGATGTCGGAGCCGGAGTGACCGCCCAGCAGGCCGGAGATGTCGAGCGTGAGGGTGCTACCGGTCTTGTGCTCGCGCGCGATCGGGCACGTGTAGGTAACGACGACGCCGCCGGCGCAGCTGACGGTGGCAACGCCCTCTTCCTCGGAGTCAAGGTTAATCATGGTGCGGGCGCTAATCTGGGACTTGTCGAGCGTCTCGGCGCCGACCAGGCCAGTCTCCTCGTCGGTGGTGAATACGCACTCGAGGGCCGGATGGACAATCGAATCATCGTTGAGCACGGTAAGCATAAGCGCGACGGCAATGCCGTTGTCGGCACCCAGGGTGGTGCCGTTGGCGGTAAGGACACCATCCTTGACGACCAGGTCGATACCATCGGTCGTAAAGTCGTGCTCAACGGAGCCCAACTTGTCGCACACCATGTCGATATGGCCCTGCAACATCACGGTCGGGGCATTCTCGGCACCGGCAGATGCGGGCTTGCGAATGATGACGTTGTAGACCTCGTCCTGGTACACGTCGAGGCCGCGCTCCTTGGCAAACGCAACTAGGAAATCGCTGATGCCCTTCTCGTTGCCAGACCCACGGGGGATCGCGCTGATCTCCTCAAAGAAATGGAACAGTTGGGCGGGTTCGTAGCCAGTAATCTTGTAGTCCATGGTGCCTCCTTGGCGCAACTGGTTAGACAATAAGACATGCGCCTTGTATATTCCCAGACTTCGTTTGCATAAACCAGTCGAATACGCCGAGCGCCCTCGCATCATCGGCTAACGGTGAGTAAACGCCACTTTATCAAGATAAAGCAGGTTAGACGGGCCGTGCTGAGGGGACGTTGGACCCTTTAACCAACCTCAACGCTTGATCAACGTTTATGCATACGCCATTGGTATGTTTAATGAGATTTTTGTCCTCCGTCACGACGTAATCGACGTCGATGCGATTGGCAACGCCCAGCATCAGGTCGTCCTCAAAGTCATTGTGATGCTGTTTGAACACAAACGAATCAAAGACCTCGTCTGCACCGACCGAGGCAATAATCGACTTTTGCCGAATCAGGCGGATGCACGCCCACGCCGTCTCGTCGGCACCGACGATGGCTTCTGGAGTGAGAGCCCCCTCACGGCGGGCGTCGGCCTTCATCGTCCTTCCCAGAATGTAATAGACGTCTTTGACAGACAGGGAGGACGAGAAGAGGACGATATCCTCCGCTTCCGCCGCGCGAGAAAGGAGCTCGACTATCGGCCTGGTCGCATTCGTACGAGCAAGAAAGTAATCTAGCCAGACGTTCGTGTCTATTAACAGTTTGAGCGTATGCTTCGTTCCGACGCCGCTCATGATTCGATCCAATCGCTAAATCTCTCGCTCATCATTTGGTCGTATAACTCGTCATAATCTAAGGCTTCATCGGAGCTCGGCCTCTGAATCGAGAACCGTTCGTAAAAACTCGAAACTAACGCAGCCCCTTCCGAGACATGAGATGAACGTGCCTTCGATCGTATGTCGTCAGGCAGGGCTTCGTCATTATTCTTTTTTACGGGCATATGGCCGTTCTCGGTCAAATACTGCCACAGCTCCCTCACGGCTTGCGACGGCGTCATGCCAATCTGTGCCAAAACGGCGTCCCCGGCATCCTTGAGCTGGCGATCCATGCGCACGTTCATCTGAACCGGCCGTGAGTCTAGTATCGACATAGACATGTTGGCTCCTTTTGCTATACGCTTTCCCTAATTAAGTATAGCATTTAGGATAAATACCGTATTTACTAGAAAGGGGACGTCCCAGCTGGAACATCCCCTTCATTC
>UQUD01000071.1 GCA_900544225.1 uncultured Collinsella sp. | reverse complement strand
CGGGTGCCGGGGCAGGTGCAGGCGCGGGTGCCGGGGCAGGCGCAGCACCAGTGGCTGCCGTGGGATTGAATCCCGCAGGAGCAGGCTTCTTCTCACCCGGGAGCACAAAAGTCAAAACGTCGTCCTTGTCCTCATCGGCCCATTCGCTTGCATAACGTGCAGCCCAATAGCCAACGGCACGGTGCTTGAGCATCTTGCCAAAGACCGTAAGGAACACCGTGACGAATGCAATCAGCACCAGGAACAATACGAGCGTGACACCACCGGCGGTAACAATCGCCTCGATACCCGTGGGGCGATAGTAATAGCCGTACGCGCCAATTCCGGCGATGGCACCAAAGACAGCTGTCAAGATCCACGTAATGGCGTTGGAAACCAGGCCCGTCAAAAACTCGGGAAGGAACGAAGCACAGAACAGCTTGGTCTTGTTGTGCTTAAAGGCCGCCCAAACCTTATCGAGCGAAAACGCGCTCTCGACGCGACCGGTCACCGCAAAGTGCATCACGGCGATGTCGGCGAACATCTTAAAGAAGACACCCAGAATCGCCGAGGCAATCAGAGCCAGGACAAGCAGGCCGAGCGAACCGAACAGCGCTGCCTCGAGTGCATAGGAGCCGTAATAAGAATACGAGCCCGCGGCGCCAATTACCACGCCCTCCACCAGCGAAAGCACTACACCGATAACGGGAATGGCAGCGATAACCTCGAGCACCACCGAGATGACGCTCGAAAAGACTCCGAGACCAAACGACGTGGAGCGCATGAGTGGACGGTCCATGCCGTCATCGACCTTGAGCGAAAGATCACGTCCCCACTCAATACCAAAGCCGGAACCGCACACGCTCGCAATGCAAGCTGCCAAAAAGCCGATGGCAGCCGCAATGCCGCCAATAACGGGAATAAACAACACGAGCACCGACACAACGCAAATCAGCGCCGGCAAAAACGCGATTTGGCATACACGCTGAAGCACGCCCGGAGTCTTTGTCATATCTTGGAACGCCTGAGCCGTGCAGCCCTTTGGCGCATTCGCCACGGGCGGTTGCGGAACAAACTGCTGAGGCTGAGGCTGACCCTGAGGGGCGGAGGCTGCAGCGCCGGCATTGGGGGCACCGCACACGCCGCAGAACTTGTCGTTATCGCCCATGGGGGCGCCACACTGCGAGCAGAACATCGAAATCATCCCTTCGTATCTTGAGCGAGTCACCTGGATCGCAAACGATGTCTTTGGCATCATTATCACCCAATGTGAGTTCAAATACTCAAAGATGACCGATTTGCAAGGTACACGGCGCCAGCAGGCGGTTCGTTGAATGCGTTCGCGCTAGTTCGTACCGCGGAAACCCTTGCCGACGATCTCGGAACTGTCGACAATCGTGATAAAGGCACCCGGATCGACTTCGCGCGCATAGCGGCGCAGCTGCACGGCCTCGCGACGGCTCAGCACGCTCATGATCACCGTCACGCACTTGCCCGAGAAGGCACCGTAGCCGTGACTGATGGTCGCCGTACGGTTGAGATGCTTGACGATAAACTCCTCGACCTTAAGGGGCTCGGAACAAATGACCGTGCAGACCTTACGAAGGTGAATGCTCTCGATGGCCTTGTCGACCACGAGCGTCTTGGCAAACAGGCCGAGCACGCAATACAGGCCGACACGCGGACCATACAAAAAGGCCGCGATGGCCACGATGCCGATATCAACCAACAGCAGCGCGCGGCCAATCTCGAGCGTGGTGCGGCGCTTGAGGATCATGGCGAGGATGTCTGTGCCGCCCGTCGAGGCGCCAATATCAAAGACGATGGCGCTGCCGAGCGCCGGCAGTATCACGGCAAAGCACAGGTCGAGCCACATATCGCCCGTCATCGAAACATCAGTCGGAATAAAGAGCTCAAAAAACGAAACATAGGCGGACAGCGCAAACGAGGCGAAGACGCTCCACAGGATTGCCTTGCGCTCCAAAAAGATAAAGCCCAAAACGACGAGAACCGCGTTGATAATCCACATAAAGACGCCGACGGGCAGGGTCGGGAACAGCGTGGACAGAATGACCGACACGCCCGAGGTGCCGCCAAAAGCAAAGTGATTAGGGGTTTTAAACGCAACGATGGCAAAGGCCGTAAGAATCAGGCCCAGATTGAGCTCGGCGAAAAAGCGCGGGAAGCCCGGCTCCTGGCTGCGCTTTTGGCCGGCACGCTCGCCGCGCTCAATATCGGTGCGATCAACCACGCGCTCCATCGGCACCACGGGAGGACGATGCACCTCCTCGGCAGCTCGCGATGCCGCCTCTGCCGCGGCAGCCTCAATTGCCCATGCCTGGCTTTCTGTTTCGTGCTCGTCAGCCATTACGGCAACCCCTCGTTAACAATTTGGAAACAATGCGCCCATTAGGGTAACGCGGAACGCGACGATTGCAACCCCTAGTTAGACGAGCGGTATGCCTACATCGGGGGCATACAAATAACGGCCGGCCGCACATACATCCGTGCGACCGGCCGTTTGACGTTTTCGCAGATAAAACCTGCCAAAATAAACCTGTCCCTTTTTGGCAGGTTACCTTTTTGGTAGGCTACTCGTGCTGGTTGGTGCGGTGCTCGTACTCCTCGGGGGTGATGACATCCTCGATGCGCAGGTTGACGCCCGCCACCTCAAGGCCGGTCATCGCAGCCAGACGCTCGGTCACGCGTGCCTTAACGTCGTCGAAAATCGCGGGCGCGTAGGCGCCGTACTCGATAATGACGGAAATGTTGACGACCACGCGGTTGTCATCGGTGACCTCGACCGTCACGCCCTTGGTCAGATTCTCGGCACCAAACTGCTCCTGCACAAAGTGCATGAGGTTGCCCTTCATGCCCAAGACGTGCGGCACCTCGCGGGTGGCCATAGCGACGATCTTCTCAATCACACCGTTGGAATAGGTCAGCGAGTCCTCGGACTCGTCTGTTTCCTCATCGTCCTCGTCCGCATCGTCGGCGGGTTCGGCCTCGACGAGCGCCTCGTCCTCGAGCGTTACGTCCTCGGCCTCGGCGGTGACGGTCTCGTCTGCCTCGAGCTCGGTATCGGCCACATCGACCTTCGTGTTAAAAGCCATGGTTCCTCCTTATGCCCACCGCACACGCGGCGGTCGAATACATACTAGCGGCCGCTAAACAGACGACCGAAGAAGTTGACGATCCCGTTCTCGCCGTCACGGATCTGGCCAATCACGGCGCCGATCAGTACAAAGAAAGCGATGACGAGCGTATCCCACAGGCCGAGCGTGAGCACCAGCACGGCGAGCACAAAACCAGCGACGGCTCCAAGCGTGGTGTTGGGATGACGGACGGCATAGCTCCAGATGGCTGCCCCCGTACCCTTGATGAGACCCATGGCCTCATCAAAATCATTGGCGACCGCGTCATGCGACTCGGCGCCCTCTACCTTGGGATCGACGACCTCGCCTGCCGGCGCAGCGCTCTGATCGATGGTCAGGCGCGGAGTGCAGACGGTCTTGTCCTGATTGGTATCACTCACCGGAAACCTCCACGGTCTGGACGGTAGTCTTGGACGGCAAAAAACGAACGCGCGCAGTCGTGCCCGGCGTGCCGAGCATGGTGTCGCAGGCCTCCTCGATACGTTGCTGCATCGCGGCTGCAAGGGAGGCCACGTCCCGGTCGTCGAGCGCGATGGCGTCGACCTTAAAACGGACGCGCGATTCGTCGGAGCCCTGCACGCGTGCCTCGACATGCTCGACCATCACTCGGTCGTCGCGCTCTGCCGCGGTGCGAGCACACGAAGAGAGGGCAGCGAGCGTGACCTCGATATTGTGCTCCCCCGCCGGATGCACGCAGGACGGCTCGCGACGAGCAAACATCAGGCGGAAGAAACCCACGAGCACGCCGAGCGCCACGACACCGCCGCACACCGTAACAACGATGCGAGGCAGCGGATCGCGCATCAGCAGCATAAAGCGATAGGTATATGGCCCCCAAAACTGGCAAACTAACGTACCCAGCGCCACGACGGCGGCGGCAAGATACACAATCGCCAGGGCTCGTTTGAGCACGCGCATGCAGCGCTCCCTTCAAATCTCAATCCACAGAATGCAAAACGATTCGCATCATTATAAAAGAGCCGGGTCCGGTGCCTCATGCACGCGGATCCGGCTCATCTATTCCACGAGGCTTGCATGCTCGCTTCATTATGCCCAGATATGCACGGCTCAATCCGTGCGGGCGCTACTCCTCCTCGAGGGCAGCGATAACCTCGTCGGTCATGTCCATGGTGCTGTAGACGTCCTGGACGTCGTCGAGCTCCTCAAGACGGTCGATGAGGCGCTGAACCTTCTTGGCGTCGGCACCGGAAACCTCGGTCGGGGTGGTCGGGACCATGGTGGTCTCGGAGCCCTTGACCTGGATGCCCTGCTCCTCGAGTGCCTTGGAAACAGCCATGACGTCGTTGGCAGCGGTCCAGACGATCCACTCCTCGCCGGCGTCCTCGTAGTCCTCGCCACCGGCCTCGGCGATCGCCATCATAAACTCATCCTCGTCACCGGCAGCACCGTTGGCGATCATGGTCTCCTTCTTGGCGTTCTCGTCCAGGACCTCCTTGGCAACGACGATCTGGCCCTTGCGCTCAAACTGGAAGGCGACGGAACCGGAGGTGCCCAGGTTGCCACCAGCGTGGGAGAAGGCGGAACGGACATCGGCGGCGGTGCGGTTGCGGTTGTCGGTCAGGCAGTCGACGTAGACGGCAACGCCGGCGGGACCGTAGCCCTCGTACACGATGTTCTCGTAGACGGCGGCATCGGCACCAGAACCAAAGGCCTTATCGATAGCGGACTTGATCTTGTCCTTAGGCATGGACTGAGCCTTGGCCTTGGCAACGGCAGCGGCGAGGCTGGCGTTGTTCTCGGGCAGCGGGTCGCCGCCGAGACGGGCAGCAACGGTGATGTTGCGGCTGAGCTTGGAGAAGAGGGCGGAACGCTTGGCGTCCTGCGCGCCCTTACGATGCTTGGTTGTGGCCCACTTAGAGTGTCCGGACATACGTGTCTCCTATCGGTTTCGACCTAAAGCCCAGCGTGGATGCTCGGGCAATATAAACAAACGCTATAAATGATATACCTACTGGCCTGTGAGATAAACAAAAAAATGAAGGCGTCGTGATGATGCAGCCCCTTGGCACAAAGCAGCCTGACCCCAATGCGCCAATCTTTGGTTAGGTCCACAGGCGGTCGCTGCGGGTGATCGTGGCGCCGATGGCGAAAGGCATGCATGCAATGACCGGGTACAGGTAGCGCATGTAGGTCGACCCGTTGCATGGACCAATCAGGCACACAGCGAGCACACCCAGCAGCGGTATCCAGATGGCCAGCGCGCGCCACGAATGGCGGCGCAACAGGTAGACCACCACGACGATCATGATCCACACGTAGGTGGCCGAGCTCATGGTGAGCGAGATAAACGGAATGCGCTGCACCGCCACGCGGTACAGGTTAATCAGGTGGTCGCACCAGCGCACGGCTTTGCTGTCGACCGGATGGAAGTCAAAGTATTTGAGGTTATCGGGCTTCGCCATGATCTCGGCACTGCGCGCCGTGCTGTAGACCCACGCATCGCGAGCGCTCGGATAGAAGTACCCGTAGTAGTTATTGACGAGCGCCGAGATATAGCACTCGGGGTCCTTTTTGAACATCTGGGCCCACACCTTAAAATAGGCCTTGATGTCCTCCTGCGAAGCGTACTCATTGAAGCAGTTTTTGACGGCATCCGATTTGTCGGGGTTGTAGCGACGGCCCAGGTTTTCGTACTTAAGCACGCGATCGATCACAGCGCGCTCCTCATCGGTCACCAGGCCGTCGCAGGGAGCTTCCTCAATCGTGCCATCGTCTTTGACCTTGGGGTTAACGCCCGAATTAAGACCGTCGTGCTTTTGGACAAAGCGTGCCGTCTGTTGAAACGGAATCGAGAGGATCTCACGCTTGGAGCCCGGCGTGATATCGTGAGCCGGCATAAATACCTTGGTGAAATACATGTTGGAGACAAGGCAGAGCGCGAGCACTGCGAGCACGCCGACCCAGCGGAAGCGTGGCGTGGCGTACGAGGGCGTGACGCCAGACTGTTTGGCCACGCGACGGGCCACATGCGCGTCCCAGGCGCAAAACGCCGCCGCAATCACGCAAGCCGCCAACGGAAAGACCAGGCCGCCATTGCGCAAAAACGTGGAACCCATGGCACCCAGCACGAGCAACAGCCAGTCGTGGCGCGCAAAGAGCACAGGCGCTTGTTCGCCCGCGCGCTTGGCATTGGCATCGCGACGGGGCAGGCCACATGCCACGAGCTTCACGGTCTGCACCAACAGCACCAAAAACGCGTCGGCAAACAGCACATCTTTGGTCAGCAGCGCCGCATAGTTGGAGAACATCGGCATAAACGCAAAGAACAGCAAGGTGACGCCACGGACCGGCAGGCTCACGCCCAGCTTGCGCAGCGACGATATGGAATAGGCCATGCAGGCGGCCGTGATGACAAATTGGGCACAAGTGTAGATGGCAAGGCCCGCATTGGCGCTATTGAACAGCGAAAGCCCCAGTTGCACGCACGAGCCGATGATGGCCGTGTGCACCACCGGATGATGGCCGTTGAGTAGCACGTTGGGGTTAAGCAGGCGCAGGTAGTCGCTCGTGCCGTTGGGATAGTTGAACCATTGGCGAATCTGCGCACCCGTATCTCCCATAAAAAGGCCGGGCAGCGAGGCGATAAGCGTGGGCGCCCAGACAATCATGAGCACAAGAAACGGCCCGACAAAGGGATGAACCGAGAGCACGGCGTGGGCAACACGCCACACGCGACCAAAGTGGGTCTCCGAAAACGGAATGCGGCGGGAGCTCAACCAATCCAAAAACTCAAAAGCCAGATAGAAGGCCACAATCGCCAGAAGCATCCAGCCCGCGCCGCCAATCCAGGCGCAGATAACGCGTGCCTTGTCGCCCAGCACAATCTCTGCCGAATCGGTAAGGTCGTAGCTACGGCCGAACACCATGCAAACGGCAAAGAACAGCGATGGCAGCACGACCGACGGGCGCCAAGCGTCACCGCGGCCAAAGAACACATAGCGAAACGGCAGCGTGAGCAAGCAGGCAAGCGCGAGCAGCATCACTGCGTCGGTATGGCCGGCAAACGAGAGAAGTACCTCGTAGCACACGTAGAGCGTGCCCGTCGCCTTGGGGTCGATCGCCAGGACCGCATTGCTCGACACCGGGGCGGGATCGATGGAAAACGCCGTAGTCGCCAGCAGGGCGAGCAAAAATGCGATGAGCGTCTGCTTGGCGGGATAGCGCTTAAACCAAACGATGCGGGCGGCGTCGCGCGCAGCCGTTGCGGAGAGGTCGGAATCCTTCACAGTCCGAATAGCCTTTCTAGAAACCTGCCAAAAAGGGACAGGTTTATTTTGGCAGGTTTTATCTGGGGAAACGTTACGGTTCTGTCATCGTTGCCCGGCAAAACCACCACAAAGGTGCCTGTCCCCCTTGTGGTGGTATGTGGTGGCTAGGCGTCGAGGTAGATGCGCTGGGGGCGATTGCGGTGTCGGGCGAAAATGATGAGCGCCAGGCCTGCGATTACGAGCGGCAGGCTCAGCAGCTGACCCATGGTGATGACGCCTCCCAGCAGATAACCCAGCTGGGCATCGGGCACGCGCACGAACTCAACGAGAAAGCGGACGATGCCGTACCCCATCACGAACACGCCCATAAACGTACCCTGGGGCAGCAGCGGTTTTTTGCGGCTGAGCACCTGCAAGATGCAAAAGAGCACAATGCCCTCGAGAAATGCCTCGTAGAGCTGGGAGGGATGGCGCGGCATATCGCCCGCGGCGCCGCCGAAGATCACACCCCAGGGCAGATCGGTCGGCTTGCCCCACAGCTCGCCGTTGACAAAGTTGGCGCAGCGCCCCAGGCACAGGGCCAGCGGAGCACCGATAACGGCAAGGTCGGCGATAGTCCAGGCATCGAGCTTGTACATGCGGCACACGAGCACGCCGCCGATGATGCCGCCCACCAGGCCGCCATGAAAACTCATGCCGCCCTCGTTGGTGGCAAAGATCTCGAGCGGATGCGCCCAGTAGTAGCCATCACCGTAAAAGATGACGTAGAACAGGCGGGCGCCAATGATAAGGCCAAAGACCACACCGACCACGACGCTCGTCAGATCGTCGACCGTAATGTCGAAACCCCAGCGACGCTGCGTGCGATACATGACGACCGCCGTGAGCAGAGCTCCGACCACATAGGCCAAGCCGTACCAGTAGATGGTGATAGGCCCCGCCGAAATGGCGACGGGATCAAGCATATGGTAGAAGTCGTTGAGCATGTCGACCCTCCTACTCCCTACATACAAATGCGGCCGCGGGCCTTTCGCTCGCAGCCGCATATTTGGGCGTAACGTCTATGCGGAGTACGCCGTCCGCAGCTTTCGCATCTTAGAACGGCGCGTACTCGTCGTACAGGTCCTCGGTCTCGCCGGAGGCATTGACCTGCTCGACACGGGTAACGCCGGGTACGTGCTCCTTGAGAATACGCTCGATACCCATGGACAGGGTCAGTGCGCTCATAGGGCAGCCGGCGCAGGCACCCTGAAGCTCAAGCTGGACGACGCCCTCGTCGTCGACGCCCACATACTCCATATCGCCGCCGTCAGCTTGCAGGTTGGGGCGGATCTCCTCAAGAACCTTCTTAAGCAGCTCTTCGTTAACAGCCACAGGGGCTCCTTTCTCGCAATAACGCGGGCGCGCCCGCGGACAGAGCTATGTTACTACAGCCATGTACCCGCTCACGAGCCGTCCATGCGCGCGGACACGACTTTCACGAGCAGTCAATTTGGGACGGGGCTTTTTTAGCTGCTTTTGCCGACGCCCGGCGCTAGCACACGTTGCCGCTACTGCTGAGTTTGTTCCCCGGTGCCGATGTGGACATCGACGATGACCTGGCGGTAGCTGATGCCGCAGGAGTCGAGAATGCGGCGACTGATGCGGCCGTCGTCGGTGTCGGCGTACTTATTGTCTAGGTAGACAACCTCGCCCACGCCCACCTGCGCCAGGATCTTGGCGCAGTCATGGCACGGGAACAGCGTGACGTAGACCGTGGAACCCTCAAGGTCTTTGAGCGAGCCGCGATAGTTGAGCACGGCGTTTGCCTCGGCATGCACCACGTAGTTGTGCTTGTCCTGCAACGGGTCATCACTCGTGCCCCACGGGAAAAAGTCGTCGTTGAGTGCCGAGGGCGTACCGTTGTAGCCCACCGAAAGGATGCGGTGGTTGGTGCTGGCGATGCACGCGCCCACCTGCGTATTGGGGTCCTTGCTGCGGCGCTGCGCGGCGATGGCCACGCTCATAAAGAACTCGTCCCAGCTAATAACGTCGCGGCGCTTGCCCGACGCGGTTTGATGAAGATCGTCCGACATGGCAGACACCTCCGAAATCGCAATAGTTTGACACATTGTAGCAGGTGAAAGGTGGGGGTGCTTATCCCACCAGCCCCTCGCCCTACGCGCGACGGGGCTTTTGATTGATGCGGTAGAGCTCGGCCAGGCCGCGAAGCGTCAACGCGTCATCGACCGTCAGGCTGTGGCCGACCAACGCCGCGAGCGCCTCGGCATCGTCGCCGGTGATGACGATGGGCACGCTGCCCTCCCCCGCCGCCTTGGTCGCGCGCATCTCGGCAAGCACCATGTCGAGCATGCCGT
>UQUD01000070.1 GCA_900544225.1 uncultured Collinsella sp. | reverse complement strand
TCTCGATGCGTCCGCCCTGGGCCTTTGCGGTGCCGCTGCTCGCTACGGCGGGGTCGGCGACGCCATTGCGGCGGGCGATGGCGCGGCGAATACTATCGAGAGGCGAGATGCTCAAGGCGGAGTCCTTTCTATTGCTGCGCTTTAGTATAGACGCGACGGCGTTTGCTCGTGTTTTTGAACAGGTTGTTCAATATCTTCGGCGGCGCCATTCAGTAGTCGGCACTTCGGGACGTTCCTTATGTGCCGACATCCGGGGACACTCCTTGGTTATTGCCTGTTCAAGAGCGTCCCCAATGGCTAGGCCGCTTGCCTGCGATTTTTGACCGTTGGGCGGGCGCTTCGCCGTTGCCGCAAAAACGTTTTTGCATATCGGGTACAACGGGCTTTACGTGAGTAAAGTGCGCGCCGCGTCCACGTGTCGCGTTTTTAAAGGAGGCCCCATGCCTGGTGTTACCCCTGCAGAAGTTCTGTCCAATTTTGGCATTACGCTGGTCGAAGATCCCGCCGAGAATCAACCCCGTCTACTGGTCGATCTACCCGCCGCGGAGCTCGTCGAGCATGCCATCCGCCGCGAAGAAGGCCGCATGGCATCCAACGGCGCGCTGGTGATCGAGACGGGGGAACGCACTGGTCGTTCTCCCAACGATCGCTTCATCGTTGACACCCCCGATGTTCACGACAGAATCGCCTGGGGCGCCGTCAACCGACCGCTTTCGATCGAGAGCTACGAGACCATCAAGGCCGGTATCGTCGACTATCTCAACGAGCGCGACGTGTTCGTTACGCGCGGCATGGCAGGCGCCGACCGCAACCACACGCGTCGACTGCTCGTCGCCTGCGAGCGTGCCAGCCAGGCGCTCTTTATTAAGCAAATGCTCGCCCGTCCGCTCGCCCGCGAAATCGCGCGCACCGGCGAGCCGGACTTCTGCGTGCTCGCCGCGCCGGGCTACCAGTGCGATCCCGCCATTAAGGGCCTCAACTCCAGCGCCGCCGTGGTCATTAACTTCCAGGAGCGCGTGATTCTGGTTGCCGGCACCGGTTACTCCGGCGAAATCAAAAAGTCCATCTTCAGCGTCATGAATTACCTACTGCCCGTCGAGGACGACGTGCTACCCATGCACTGCTCGGCCAGCATGGATCCCGTCACGCACGAGACGGCCGTGTTCTTTGGCCTTTCCGGCACGGGCAAGACCACGCTTTCGGCCAACCCCACGCGCCTGCTGATCGGCGACGACGAGCACGGCTGGTCCGACATGGGCATCTTCAACATCGAGGGAGGCTGCTATGCCAAGTGCGAGGGCCTGGACGCGTTCCATGAGCCCGAGATCTTCAACGCCGTCCGCTTTGGCGCCATCTGCGAAAACGTGGTGCTCGATGAGAATCGCAAGCCTAACTATGATGACGTCTCGATCACGCACAATACGCGCGTGGCCTATCCCGTCGAGCATATTCCCAACGCGTGGACCAAGGGCATGGGCACCACTCCGAGCGTCGTGCTGTTTTTGACCTGTGATGCCTTTGGCGTGCTGCCGCCCATCTCGCGCCTGACGGCCGACGCCGCCATGTATCACTTTGTGACGGGCTTTACGGCCAAGATCCCCGGCACCGAGGTAGGCGTCACCGAGCCCACGCCCACGTTCTCCTCGCTGTTCGGAGAGCCGTTTATGCCGCTCGACCCCATGGTCTATGCCAAGATGCTCGGTGAGCGTATCGCCGACGGTCGCACGCGCGTCTATCTGGTCAACACCGGCTGGATTGGCGGCGGTTATGGCGTGGGCCATCGCATCGAGCTTGCCTACACGCGCGCCCTGGTGGCCCGCGCCCTCGACGGTACCATCGAGGACAGCGAGTTTGTGCACGACGATATTTTTAACGTTGACATTCCCACCACGTGCCACGGTGTGCCCGATGGCATCCTGGTGCCGCGCCAGTACTGGCAGAGCACCGCTCGCTACGACGAGGCAGCGCACAACCTGGCGGTGATGTTTGAGGAGAACTTCGAGAAGAAGTACTCGCACCTGCCCGAGTCCGTTAAGGCCGCCGGCCCGCACGCTCAGGTGCCCGCCGACGCTCGTCATCGCGGCCGCGGGCTGCTGGGACTTCGCCGCTAGCGTCGTCGCGAGCCCATATCCACCACAAAGGGGACAGGCACCTTTGTGGTGGTTTTGCTCGCGCGGATGACTCGGGTTACAATACGCCTGACATATCGTCCCCTTCTCCGGATGGGGACAGCGCAAGCGCTCTTGTGACGGCACCGTAGGACTTTGAAGGTGGCCGTTGTAAGGGTGCTTTTTGTTTAGGCATTCGCATTGGGGCGAATCGTGAAGGGAGCACGTATGAAGAGCTTTATTGCCGAGGATTCATTCTGGGAGCTGTTTCCGCAGGCAGCGGTCGGTGTGGTGGTCGTGGAGGGTATGAAGTCCACGGCTCAGATTCCTCAAGAGGACGTGGATGCGATTGCGGCGTTGCTCGATCGCGCGAATATCGATGCGGAGCGTCATCTGACCAGCGATACAATCAGCGAGAACGCACCGGTCAAGGCATGGCGCGAGGCCTATCGTCTGTTCAAGACCAAAAAGGGCGCGCGCTGTTCAATCGAGAACCTGCTCAAGCGCGTGCTCAAGGGCAAGCCGGTGGGCCACATTACACCCGCGGTGGATATTTACAACACGGTGTCGTTGACCTACGCGTTGCCCGTGGGAGGCGAGGATTTGCATGCGATTGAGGGCGATCTTCGCTTGAAGGTGACCGACGGTGGCGATGCGTTCTTGCCGCTTGGCGAGGAAGCGGATGACCCGACGCTTCCCGGCGAGCTGGCCTATATCGATGATGCAGGCGCCGTGTGCCGCTGCTGGAACTGGCGCGACGGCGTTCGAACGGCTCTGTCCGACGATTCGGCCGACGCATTCCTGGCGATTGAGTGTGTAGAGCCCGAGCGCATGGGGGACTGTCAGGCCGCCATCGACCGTCTTGCCGATCTGCTCGAGCGCTATCTGGGAGCGACGGTTGTCGTTAAGACGCTTGTGACCCGCGACAATCCCCGCGTGGAGCTGTAGCGGCGCCTAGAACCTATTGATGCCCCAAACCACCACAAAGGTGCCTGTCCCCTTTGTGGTGATTTTTATGTTGATGAGTTAACAAATAGGGCGCGCAGTGCTGGCGGCCGCTGGGTACGGTTAAGATGTTTACCCGTTAGCATTATGCAAGCGAAAGGCGGTCGTCTCCCATGCAGCAGAGCGACGAGACACGTTTCGAGGACTTTGTCGGACTGATCAGCGGACTCTACAAGGAGATCCAGCGCATTAAGACATCTGAGGGCGCAAGGCTGGGCCTTAAGGGCTCCGACATCATGTGCCTGTACTATCTTGAGCGCAGCAAGGACGGCCTGACTGGTGCCGACCTCGCCCGCATGGCTGGCGTGACCCGCGCTGCCGTCTCGCGCACGCTGGCGCATCTGGAGGAGGGCGGCTACGTCGAAGTCGACGATTCGGGCGATGCCGCCGTTAAGTATCGCGCCCCGGTTCGCCTGACCACGTTGGGCGGCGAGAGCATGAACGAGGCCGATTGCATTATTCGTGAAGTGCTCGACACCACCGGCAAGGCCATGGGCGTGGAGCAGCGTGAGCAGATGTATGCGTCGCTGCGTACGATTCTCAACACCTTGCGCGAGCTGTAGGGCCGCCTGGGCATTTGCTTCCCATTATCAACTGCATCGTCCCGTTTAAGCGCGTATACCGTGCCGGGGCATTGCTGTCAAAATTCCCTGCGCGAGGTCCGCGCAAGAAAGGATTCGCTATGTCCGTCCGCATTATTACCGATTCCGCAAGCGATATGTCGCCGGCCGAGCATCCGGCACTGGCCGTTTTGCCGCTGTCCGTCACCTTTGGAACCGATGTGTTCATGGATGGCATCGACATCGATCACCAGCGCTTTTACGAGATGCTCGTGGAGCGCGATGAGCTGCCCAAGACCGGCCAGGTCAACCCGTACGCGTTCTCGCAGGCTATCGCCGAGGTTCGCGAAGCCGGCGATGAGGCTGTGATTATTACCGTGGGCGCTAAGCTCTCGGGCACCAATCAGAGCGCCCGTACCGCACTGGCCGAGGCGCCGGGCGGCGATGTGTACGTGGTTGATAGCAATAACGTCACCCTGGGTGAACGCATCCTGGTTGAGTATGCGCTGCGCTTGGTGGACGAGGGCCGTAGCGCGGCCCAGATTGCGGCGGCGGTCGAGGCCGTGCGCGACCGCGTGGTGGTTATTGGCCTGCTCGAGACGCTGGAGTACCTGGTGCGCGGCGGTCGCCTGTCTGCTGCTGCCGGCGCCGTGGGTACGCTGCTCAACGTAAAGCCTGTGGTAGCTGTCGAGGACGGTCTAATCGTGCAGCTGGGCAAGGCACGCGGTTCCAAGAACGGCCGCAACCTGCTGAACCAAAAGGTCGAAAAGGCGGGCGGCATCGACTTTTCCATGCCGCTGGCGCTCGGCTATACGGGCCTTTCGGATGCGGTGCTCAAGAAGTATATCGAGGACAGTGCGGCATTGTGGGCTGGCCACACCGAGGGCGAGCTGCCCGTTCACACCATCGGCGCCACCATCGGCACCCACGTAGGCCCCGGCGCCGTAGCCGTAGCCTTCTTCCAGCCCGCCAACTAACCGACCTGCCAACAAATGATCCCTTGGGGACGGAGGAAAACGGATCATCGACCGCACGGAGGCCGCGAATGATCCGTTTTCCTCCGTCCCCAAGGGATCATTTCTTTATGCTGTTAATGCGGAGAAGGGAGCGAGCGATGGCGTCTGAGGGCTTTTTTGAGCAGGTGTATGAGGTGGTCGAGCAGATCCCCGAGGGGATGGTCGCCACGTACGGTCAGGTGGCGCTGCTCGCCGGTCGCGCGCGAAGTGCACGCTATGTGGGGTATGCGCTGCATAGCAACCCACGCCCTGGTCAAATTCCCTGTCATCGCGTGGTGTTTGCCGACGGGCACATATGCGAGGGCTTTGCTTTTGGCGGCCCCGATGCTCAACGTGAGCTTTTGCTAGGGGAGGGTGTGGCGTTTAAGGACGACATGCACGTCGACTTGGCCGCCTGTCGCTGGCCAGCTGGACTCTAACAGTTCTGCCGTGGCCAAAACCACCACGAAGGTGCCTGTCCCCTTTGTGGTGGTTTTCCGTTGTAGGTTTACCGGGGCTAACTTATGGAGAAGGTGTGGCGGCGCATATTGACGCAAGAAAGTAAACCACGGTGAACTATATTATATTCAGCAACGGAGCGGGCAATAGGCGATGAAAAAGCCTGCCCTGTTGAGTTTGATTCGCATTCCTCCCCTCTGTGCGATTCAACGGTGTACTTCGGGAACGGGCCCGCTGGCAACTGACTGCCGGCGGGCCCGTTCCCGTTTGTCGGGGGAGTGCAATGGGTAGAGCCGAGCCGGTCGGGCACCAAAAAAGGCGGACGCCATAGCGCCCGCCCTATAGCAATCGAAAGCTCAAGCCAGCAGATCGGTCTAGTACACCATGCCCATGGCGTCCCGAACCTCGGCCAGGGTCTGCTCGGCGATCTCGTTGGCGCGACGGTTGCCCTCGTGCAGCACGTCCTTCACATAGTCCAGATCGTTCTCGTAGCGCTGGCGACGCTCGCGGATCGGCGCGAAGTACTCGTTGACGGCCTCGGTCACGTACTTCTTGAGCTGGCCGGAGCCGCCCATGCCAATCTCCTCGGCAATCTCGACCTCGGAACGGCCGGTGCAGATGGCGGCGGTCGAAAGCAGGCCGGACACGCCGGGGCGGTTCTCGGGGTCGAACGTGATCATGCGCTCGGAGTCGGTCTGGCTCTTCTTGATGCGCTTGGCCGTCTCCTCGGCGGTCATCGAGATGTTGATGGCGTTGCCGTAACTCTTGCTCATCTTGCGACCGTCCAGGCCGGGCAGCAGCGGGGTCTCGGAAAGCAGCGCGTCGACCTCGGGGAACACCTTGCCGTAGCGGTTGTTAAAGCGGCGGGCGATGGTGCGGGTGAGCTCGATGTGCGGCAGCTGGTCGCGACCGACGGGCACCACATTGCCCTTGCAGAACAGGATGTCGCAGGCCTGGTGCACCGGGTAGGTGAGCAGAAGGCCGGTGAGCTCGTGGCCCGAGGCCTCCATCTCGGCCTTAACCGTGGGATTGCGCGCCAGCTCGGCCTCTGACACCAGCGACAGGAACGGCAGCATGAGCTGGTTGGCGGCGGGCACGGCGGAGTGCGCGTAGATCATGGTTTTGTCGGGGTCGATGCCGCAGGCAAGGTAGTCCATGACCATGTTGTACACGTTGTCCTGGATGTGCTCGGTGGTGTCGCGATCGGTGATGACCTGGTAGTCGGCGATGAGCACGTTGGTCTTGGCGCCCATGTTCTGCAGTTCAACACGGCCCTTGAGGGTGCCAAAGTAGTGGCCCAGGTGCAGGCGGCCGGTGGGGCGGTCGCCGGTAAGCATGGTGAACTTCTCGGGCGTCTTGGCCAGGCCCTCGCGAATGGCGTTGCTCTTTTGCAGCGCGACTTCGTAGCTGTTCTCGTTTGGCATGATTGCTCCTAACGTATGTTCATGGGTCAAGATGATAACGCGTTTATTGGAGGGGCGGGACATAAGTAGGCGAGGGGTGGGAGAGGGGCGGCTTGTGCGATGGGTGCGGCGCGGCTGCGCGTGGCCAAGGTGCCCGGGCACATCCTCGGCAGCTTACCCTAGAGCTTGTGGTGGCGCTCTTCCTTACGATCCTCGGCTGCCTCCTCCTCCTGCTTAAAAGCAGGGTCGTCGGGGGTTACCAACTCGTCTTCGTGCGTGCGCTTGTTGTAATGGTGGCGCAGCACGGGCTCAAACAGGTGCAGGTGCTTGGCGAAGGCCGCCGAGCCGATGGCGAGCACGGTAAAGATGAGCACGCGTATGGGGACCTCGACCTGATTGATGGCGGCGGCGCCGGCCGAAAGCAGTATGCACCAGGCGTAGATGAGCAGTACGGCTTGCTTTTGGTTGTAGCCCTCTTGAATGAGGCGATGGTGGATGTGTCCCTTGTCGGCCTGCCCAATGCTAATGTGGGCGCGCTTGCGGCGCACGATGGCACTAAACGTGTCGATGATGGGCACGCCGGCCACGATGAGCGGGATGATGAGCGAGGTGAGCGCGGCGGTGCGGCTCACGTTGAGCAGCGAGATGGAACCCAGTGCAAAGCCCAGAAGCAGCGATCCCGAGTCGCCCAAGAAGATGCTCGCGGGGTTGAAGTTATAGTGCAAGAAGGCGAGGCACGAGCCAAAGAGCGCGATGGAGAGCGCGGCGGCGTCGATGCGGCCCGAGAGCACGGCGACCGAAAACATGGTGAACGACGCGATACCGCAGATGCCCGTGGCCAGGCCGTCGAGGCCGTCGATAAGGTTGATGATGTTGGTGAACGCCACCAGGTAGATCACGGTGATGGGGTAGGCGAGCCAGCCGAGCATAATCTCGCCGGGGGCAAACGGGTTGACGATGACGCCGATGCGCAGGCCGCCCACGCAGGCGATGAGCGCGGCGAGGACCTGACCGGCCAGCTTTTGCTTGGGCTTGAGCTGGTAGACGTCGTCGATTGCGCCGGTCGCAAAGATGACGGTAAAAGAAAGCGCCAGTATGGGGTAGCTAATGTGCAAGAGGGGATGAGGCACCAAAACGGGCGGCCAGCCCAGGTACCAGGTGCCTAGGATCTGCACAGTGCAGGCGACGACGAGGCCTAAAAAGACCGCCGTACCGCCCATGCGCGGGATGGGTTTAGTGTTGATGCGGCGCTTGGAAGGATAGTCGACGGCGTCGAGCTTGATTGCCAGGCGCTTGACCAGGGGCACCGCAAGGAAGGTCGTGATAAAAGCCGCGACCGCCACGCAAAGGTACGGTATGAAGCTCGTGGAGGAAGCCATGAATCGATAAACCGCCAAGCGTCGAAGGAAAAGGTCAAAGGATGCCATGCCGCGAAGGGTATAGCTGACCCATGATACTCGACCAAGGAGGGTGTGAGGAATTGCGCGGGGCGATAATCACGTGCTTACCAGATATTGGGGTGATAGTGGGGTTCCGCCTAGTGCCTTTTGGGGATCTTGGCGGGATTCGCAATGGCGACTTTCGGCAAAAGAAAACCACCCCCCACGTTACGAAAATGAACCCACCTAAAACAGGTGGGTGCCCTCATCGACTGTTCCAGCGTCCTTAACAACGAAGGATACCTGTACTAGGTACGACTGTGTGGGCTCCCTAAATAAACGCGACGGTTCACCCAGTTGCTCCGCGGGGGGCGGAATACCTACATCATAAAGCCGCACTTTGTGGATTCCAGTCTTGACATTACAAAAATCGTGTCGGACGATTACGGCGCCTTGGGCTCGAGCCGTCTGTGTGGTTGGCCCTTTTGCGTTTGAGCTGCTGAATCGTTGTTTTGGAGCATGTTTTTATGCCGACGTCGTTGACCGAACTTTTTTCGCCCGCCTGCCATTTGTGTCCGCGACGTTGCGGTGCGGCGCGCGATGAGGGTGCGCACGGCGTATGCGGTGCTAACGACACGCTCAAGGTGGCCCGCGCGGCGCTTCATATGTGGGAGGAGCCGCCTATCTCGGGCGAGGCCGGTTCGGGCACGATCTTCTTTAGCGGCTGCTCGCTCAAATGCGTCTATTGTCAGAACCACGAGATCTCGACGGGCAATTTTGGGCTTGAGATTTCGCCCGAGCGCCTGGTCGAGATTATGTTGGAGCTGCAGGACCAGGGTGCGAACAATATTAACCTGGTGACGGCGACACACTACGCGCACCTGCTGCCGGCTGCGATTGCCGCGGCGCGGGCGCGCGGGCTGTCCATCCCAATCGTCTACAACACGAGCGGTTATGAGCGCGCGAGTGCCGTGGCGGCGCTCGGCGATTTGGTCGACGTGTGGCTTACCGACTTTAAATATGCCGATGCGGGGCTTGCGCAGTCGCTCTCCCACATTAAGGACTACCCGCGTGTGGCCGTGTCGGGCTTGGCGCAAATGGCACGCGAGATCGAACGCCGCGGGGGAGAGCTGGTGGACGAGGACGGGCTCATGAAGCGCGGCATGATCGTGCGTCACCTGGTGCTGCCGGGGCATGCGGACGATTCGTGTCGCGTACTGGACCTTGTGTGGCAGACGGTGGGCGATGTGCCGATCTCGGTCATGAACCAGTACACGCCCAATGCGCTCATGCGCGAGCAGGGCGGCGACCTGGCGCG
This sequence comes from uncultured Collinsella sp., assembly GCA_900544225.1. Lineage (GTDB taxonomy): Bacteria > Actinomycetota > Coriobacteriia > Coriobacteriales > Coriobacteriaceae > Collinsella. Next base: position 516 of record UQUD01000070.1, on the reverse strand, counting down.
TGCCGTGACGCGCGATGAGTACGAGCGGGTACTCGATCATGCTGACGACCTGGGCTTTACGACGATGTTCTGGCAAGAGGGCGGCGCGGTTGACGAGAGCTTCACCCCAGCGTTTGATACCACCGGCGTCCTCACCAGCGCAAAGTAGCGCGCACGCGGATGATTTTTCTGGGACGGGGATTAAAGAATCATCGAGAGGATTGTCTGCTCGAAAAGTAGTCAAAATGGCTTCGTCCCAAAAAGACTGGGTATTGGGCGTTGACAGTTGGCGAGCCGTAGGTAAAATATCGACTTGTCCTGGGGACGTAGCTCAGTTGGGAGAGCGCTGCCGTCGCATGGCAGAGGCCGAGGGGTAGACTCCCTTCGTCTCCACCCTTGGATTTGATAAGCCGCTGACATTGTGTCGGCGGCTTTTTTTAAAAAGAAAGGGCGGTACTATGGCCGAGCTTGAGTCCCAACCATTGTCCGACGAGGAGCGCGCCGAGTTGGAAGAGCTCCGCGCCGAGAAGGCCCGCC
>UQUD01000069.1 GCA_900544225.1 uncultured Collinsella sp. | reverse complement strand
ATCGCGATCGAGCACACGCGCCGCATCCGGTGCATCGCGCTCGACGGTGCGAATGTGCAAACGCTCGGCGATGGCACGGACGGCGGCACAGCGGGCAGCCTCGGCCTCCTCCTGCGCCGGCGTAAAGATACGGTTGCGCCCCAGCACCAGGCCAATTACGTTACGCGAACCCAGAGCGTCAACGGCCAGCGCCGCCAGCAGGGATGACGGCAGGTCACCCTCGAGTGCCACCACAGCACGCGACGCACCGTGGGCCCGAGCGTTGTCGCGCACGGCGAGCACCAGCGCCTGCCACAACCACTCCTCGGAACGGAACTCGGGCAGTTCGTGATCTTCCAGGGCATCGAGCATCACGCCGCGCTGAATCTCCTGAACCAGCAGGCTCTCCTCAAAACACGGCGCCTGGGCCACCACGCGACCGCAGTCGTCGAGCACAAACGAACCGCCGGTATACACCGACTCGTCATAGGCACCGACCGGCGCCATGCAGGCAAACCACACGCTGCGCTTGGATGCGATCTTGCGGTAGGCGCCGCTGCGAACGGCGGCAATGGCGGCAGTCTCGCGGTCGGTCATGTCAAACGCGTTGAATTGGAAATACGCGATGAGGTCGACGCCGGTCGGCAACATCTCGAGCTCGCGGTCCAAGTCAAAAATCACGGCGATGCGCACGCCGTCCACGTCGAACACCGGCGGCGCCCAACGCGTGTCGTTGTTCTCGCCACGCTGCAAGGCAATGCTCGAACGCGCCGGCACCACATGACCGTCCTTGAGCATCATGTAGTCGAGCAGCGGCTGGCCTTCAAACGAAACCGCCGCGGGCACGATGCAGATCATGTCAAGCTCCTGGATACGCTCGGCGACACCAGTCAAGCCGGCAAGCATGTCGTGCTCAAAGTCGGCAGCGCCCACCAGGCCACCGGGCATGGCGCCCATAAAGAGCGGAGCTGGAACGCACAGCACGCGCGCTCCGCGCTCGTGGGCCAGACGAGCCTGGTCCTCGATGCGGCCGCAAATGCCCTCAATATCACCCAGGCGCATATCGATCTGTGCAAGCGCGAGCTTCATGGCTCAGCCCTTTCCGTCGTAAACCATCGAAATCGTAGTAAAAGCGCCGGCCGCATAATGCAGTCGGCGCTTGCATGTGCATATGCTAGCTATGATACCCCGAGCGGGGGCGCGCTCCTAGAATGTCGCGGACCACAGCCCGTGCAGGTTGCAGTAGGCATAGACGGTACCGGTCTTGGAGCCGCCCGCGAAAAACGTCGCGGGTTTCATGCCGGGCTCAAGGTAATGGACCTCTAAGCGGCCCTCGGCCTCAAGGGCGATCCACTCAATGTAGTGCTCGGGCAGGCTGGGGTGCTCGACCGAGCCAACGCGTGCGCGAATCACGTGACCGTCACGCTCGGTCTCGACAACAGGCACGTGCTTCTCGTGCGCCGCGTCCTCAGTGTTTGCAGTCAGCTCCGTGCAACCGGCAGGGGTCGCAACGCCGTCGCCAAGGGCAGCGATGAGCTTGCCGTCGGGGTCCTTAAAGAATTTCGCCATGATGTTCTCCTTTGCTGATGTGCCAATGTTCTCGATGGTTCTTATGCCCAAAGGCAGACAAACCATCCACGGCATTGCAAATGAACACATAACGGATCAGGCAAGCGGTCGGGCCAAAATGCGTCGACCGTCCTGCCCACTCCAGCAGTCCCACCCCGCGCGCGGCTAGCGCCCGTCGCCGCCCAGCAGCGCCAGAACATCTTCGCGGGTAAACAACGCCGACGAGATGCCGTCGCCGCCGAGCACGCTGTTGACCAGGTCGCGCTTGGACTCCTGCATCTGCATAATGCGCTCCTCGATCGTGTCCTTGGCGATGAGCTTGTACACGGTCACGGTATGCTGCTGACCAATACGATGCGCGCGGTCGGTCGCCTGGTCCTGCGCGGCCACGTTCCACCACGGGTCGTAGTGAATGACCACATCGGCCGCCGTCAGGTTAAGGCCCACGCCGCCCGCCTTGAGCGAAATCAAAAAGACCGGAACCTCGCCCGCTTGGAACTGCGCGACCATCTTGGCGCGGCTCTCCTTAGACGAAGCGCCCGTGAGCTTAAGGAAGGCGATGTCCTCCTTGGCCAAGCGCTTACCGATAATATCGAGCATACCCGTAAACTGGCTGAACAATAGGATGCGATGTCCGCCGTCGAGTGCGCCGTGCACGAGCTCCATGCACGTATCGAGCTTGGCGCTCCCCGCCTTGTAATCCTCGTAGTGTAGACGCGGGTCGCAGCAGATCTGGCGCAGCTTGGTGAGCTCGGCGAGCACCTTGAGCTTGTCTTTCTTAAACTCGGATGACTCGCGGTGCTGCACCTGTTGGGCGATACGGTCCTGGTTGGCCAGGTAGAGCTTGCGCTGCTCGCCGGTGAGCTGCGCCATGACCGTATCCTCGATCTTCTCGGGCAGGTCGGCCACCACGTCTTCCTTGACACGGCGCAGCACAAACGGCGACACGAGCGCTTGCAGGCGAGCGGCACTGTCGCCCTCGGCATGCTCGACCGGGCTTTCGAAGCGCTTGGCAAACGACTCGCGCGTGCCAAGTAGGCCCGGCATCAAAAAGTCGAAGATGCTCCAGAGCTCGGATAGGCGGTTTTCGATGGGCGTGCCCGTCAGGGCAAAGCGCACGCCGGCCGGCAGGCGCTTGGTGGCACGCGCCACCTGGGTGAGCGGGTTTTTAATGTACTGGGCCTCATCGAGTACCACGCGGGCAAAGTCCTGCTCGACGTACTCGTCGATATCGCGCCGCATAAGGTCATACGACGTCACGACCACGTTATGCTCGGCCACGCCGGCGATTTGCACGCGACGCTGGGCCTTGGCGCCCACGATGGCGCACACATCGAGCGACGGGGCGAAGCGCTCCAGCTCGGCAGTCCAGTTGTACACGAGCGACGCAGGGCACACCACAAGCGTGGGCTTAATGTCCCCCGCTTCCACGCGCGCCAGGATATGCGCGATCATCTGCAGCGTTTTGCCCAGGCCCATGTCGTCGGCCAAGATGCCGCCAAGGCCCAGGTGTTCGAGCGAGCCGAGCCACTGGTATCCGTCGACCTGGTAGCCGCGCATCGTTGCCTTGAGCGATGCCGGCACCGTAAAGTCCATCTTGCCGAGCGTGTCCAGACGCTCGACGGTACGGCGGAACGCAGCGTCGCGATCGGCCTCGAGCGCGGGCGTGCGCGCGAGCATGCTATCGACGAACAGGGTGCTCGACGCGGGAAGCGACACGCCGTCGAGCAGGTCAACAGCATCGACCCCCAGATCCTCGGCAAGGCCAAACGCGGCTCGGGCACCCTCGTCCAAACGAATGATGTCGCCGGACGTAAGGCGCGCAAACGTCTGGTGACGCTTGTAGGAGTCGAGGTAGATGGCAAGGTCTGACGCCGAAAGGCCGCTCGCGCCCAGTTCGACGTCGAGCAGATTGCTCTTGACGGTCGCACGAACCGAGAGCTTGGGCGCGGGTCGCACCGAAATCTGGCGCAGACGGTCGCTGAGCATAACCTCACCCAGCTCGGACAGGGCGGACAGGCCCTCGGTCAGCAGGCAGAACAAGCTCTCGTCATCGCGCTCCTCAAACGCCAGACCGCCCTCGTAGAAATCGAAGTACAGGGCCGCCGTGTCCATAACACGAAACTCTGCCACCTCGTCGCGGGGCGGCACGCCGGGGCGTTGCTCTTCGAAGGGGCTGCCCGGAGCGCCCAGGCTAAAGAGATCTGCCGACCAGTCGCCGTAGGCAACCGTAATTTTGCAGGTCACAAGCCCATCGTCGACGCCGATTGCCATAGCAAAGCTCGGCTCGGGCGCCACGGTATCGAGCGCGGCGGGCGCGGTAAGGTCGGTATAGTCGCGCAAAATGGGCAGCGCCATACGACAGAACTCCCCCACCTGGTCGACAGCGATATGGATCGGCGTGCGACAGGGCAGTAAGCGCGATAGGAACGGCGCCGCATGCTGGGCAAACGCTACATCGGCGCGGCGCGCACGGCGGGTGTCGACCAGATAGGCAACGTCGCCCGAAGCAAAGCAGTATGCATCGGCCGGCAGGCGTAGATCGTAGCTGCCACCAGCCGCCGGCGCGATTTTGGCGGCAAGGAGCGGTGGGCGCTCAGACAGCGCCTCGTCCTCCCCTTCCGGAGGCATCTCAACCGCCACGTCATAGGTGCGATGCATCGTCGTCCCCCGCGACCAGGCGGGCTCAAAAGAGATGGTCTGGCCGCGCAACAGGTCCAGCACATATACGATGCTATGCTCGGACAGCGGCAACTGACGCTCGGCGACAAAACCACTGCGGGCAAAGTCGTACGACGCCGAACGCGAGCTTGTGATGTCATCGAGATAGGCAACTGTCGTCACGACAAGGTTGAGCAGCTTTGTCGACACGTCTTCGAAGGCTTCGGGCGTATGGACAAACGTGAGCTTCTTGCCGTACGAGAAGGTGCCGCCTCGGACATAGGCGTCGGCCATGCCGTCGATATCCTTGACCACGTAGGACACCGAACCGCAGCGAATGCGGAACTCGAGCGCCCAGCTAAAGCGGTCGGCAAACAGTGGATTGTAGTACGGCACCAGCGAGGGCTCCAACGCCGCTTTGGGGGCGTCGGGATCAACGGCACCGGCAAGCTTGCGGCGCATGCTCGCCAGCTCATCCATGCGCGCGTCCGAAAGATCGGAGAGTGCCGCCATGAGGCTGGGGCTCGTGGGGACGGGCGCCGGAAAGGGAAAGTTGGGGTTGACGGCCGGCGCTTTGGGCGCGGTGCGAACGGGCTGTTTCGGCTGCGCCGTAAACGTGCGAACCGGTGTGCGCAGCCCCTCAACAGGCTCAATGCCGCTGGCGTCCAGGTATGCCAGCGCTGTGGCGATGGCGTGTTTGCACATACCGGGGTAACGATAGGCGGCGGGGCAATCGCAGTCGTAGTCGATCACCTCGTGCTCGTCCATGTCGAGCGCCACATGCGTCTTGTACAGGTCGCCGCGCGAACCGCGCACCGAGCCCTCAACCGTCACGTTTTTGGAGAAGCGCGAGCCGCTGTCCTCAATCGACAGCACGGCGCCGTTGAGCATGAGCGAACGCCCCTTCATAAAGGTGCCGCTCAACGCCGCCTCTTTGCGAAGCGCCTGCACAAACGTCCCCTGCGCCATCACTTCCTCCAATCCACACAGGGTAGCTAATTTGGGACGGGGCTATTTTAGCTACCCCCATATGTCGGTTGAGATGTATTCCGACCCTGGCTCATTCGCCGTCAGTCAAAGGGTAGCTAAAATAGCCCCGTCCCAAATTAGCTACCCCAGCAAAATCATTTTAGATAACCGTCACGCGGCCCTGGTTGCCCACAATGGCCTTTGCCTCTGCCAACAACGGAATCGAGCGTGCGTTGACCTTGGCCGGCACCTCGGCACGCAGTACGCGCCCGTCCACCTGCTCGATAAAGATCTCCACGCGGTCGCCGCCCGGGTTGGCGGTAAGCACCGTGGCAAGACGCGCCATATTGCCCTGGCTAAAGCGGCTGTTGGGCACCATGACCTCAAACACCTTGGGCTTGTTGCTCTCCTCGTTAAGCTCCAGCGGCACGATCTCCTGCGCGATGATCTGGTCGCCGCGGTCCGAGCGCTCGAGCTTGCCCTTAATGCGCACAAACGCATCGGACAGCTGTGCACCGGTCTCGGGATCGACCTCGCCGTATAGATACCCCTCGGCTTCCTTGTAGGTCTTGGGGAACACCACGACCGTGGCCTCGCCTTCCATGTCCTCGAGCTGCACGATGCCCATGGGGTCGCCGTTTTTGGTCACGCGCTTGGACACGCTCGAGACCATGCCGGCCCACCACAGCGCCTTGCCCTCGGGAATCTCCTGGTTGATGGTACCGCCCGTGGGGTTTTGCACCTCGTAGCCGGTATCGATCTGCGAGAACGAGAAGTCGCGTGCCTTGGCTAGTGCATACTCAAACGGGCGCAGCGGGTGGTCCGAGACATAGATGCCCAGAACCTCCTTCTCCTGGCTCAGCTTAAGGTGGCGGTCCCACTCCTGGCCATCCGGGTCGGGCACGCTCACCTCAAAGCCCGAGCCCTCAACGTCGCCAAACATATCGAAGAACGACGTCTGGCCGCTCGCGCGATCTTTCTGGCGCTTCACAGCGGCATCGATGATGTTCTCGGGGTTGTTCTTGTCCACAAAGTGCATCATCTGGCGACGCGGATACCCCGTGGAGTCAAAGGCGCCTGCCTTGATGAGCGATTCGATCACGCGACGGTTGGCCTGGCTCGAGTCCACGCGCTCGACAAAGTCGTGCAGCGTCTTAAACGGACCGCCCGCCTCGCGCTCGGCGATAATCGCCTGCGCCACGCCGGTGCCCACGCCGCGGATGCCGGCCAGGCCAAAGCGCACGCCCTCCTTGGTAGCCGTGAACTCGGTACCGGACTCGTTGACATCTGGCGAAAGCACGGGGATGCCGTCGTGACGGCATGCCGAGACGTAGTGCACGATCTTGTCGGTCTTGCCCGTGTAGGACGTCAGGACGGCCGCCATGTACTCGTGTGGATAGTGCGCCTTGAGCCATGCCGTCTGCATAACCAGAATGGCGTAGCCGGCGGAGTGCGACTTGTTGAAGGCGTAGGATGCGAACTCGAGAACATCGTCCCAAATCTTCTGGGCGACCTCGCGCGTGTAGTTGTTCTTGATAGCGCCGTTCATCCAGTGGTCGTAGGTGGTCTCGTCCGAGCCATCCTCCCAGTGGAGCACCGTCGACGTGAGCAGCTTGATCTTTTTCTTAGCCACGGGCTTACGGATACGCGAGTCCGATTCGCCCTTGGAGAAGCCGCACATCTCGACGGAGATGAGCATAACCTGCTCCTGGTAGACCATAGTGCCGTAGGTTTCGCCCAGGATGTCGTCCAGGCGGTCGTCGTAGGAGACGGCCGGCTCCTTGCCGTTCATACGGTTGATGTAGGACGAAACCATGCCGGCGCCCAGCGGGCCCGGGCGGTACAGGGCGATCAATGCCACGACGTGCTTGTACTCGGTGGGCTTCATATTCTTGATCGTGGCCGTCATGCCGGCGGACTCGACCTGGAAGACGCCGGCGGTGTGGCCGGAACCCATGAGCTTAAAGATCTCGGGATCGTCAAAGGGGATCTCTTCCTCTTTGATGTCGATGCCGAAGTTCTTTTTGATGTTTGCCTTGGCCTTGGAGATAACCGTCAGCGTGCGCAGGCCCAAGAAGTCCATCTTGAGCAGGCCCATGTCGGCAACGGTATGGCCCTCGTACTGGGTAATCTCGACGCCGCCCTTGGTGTCGAGCTTGGTGGGCACATGCTCGTTGACGGGGTCGCGGCAGATCAGAACGGCGCACGCGTGCACGCCCTCGCCACGGGTGAGGCCCTCGATCGAGAGCGCCGTGTCGATGATGCGGCGGGCGTCGTCGTCCTTTTTATAGGCCTCGGCAAAGTCGGGGTTAAACAGATCCTCTTTGCCGGGTTGTTTTTCGAGTACCTGCTTGAGCTTGACCTTGGGGTCGCTCGAGACCATCTTGGACAGGCGCTGGCCCATGTAGACGGGGTAGTCCAGAACGCGCGCGGCGTCGTTGATGGCCTGCTTGGCCTTGATGGTCGAGTAGGTGATAACGTGGGTGACCTTCTCGGGGCCGTAGAGCTGGCGAACGTGCTCCACGACCTCGAGGCGCCGCTCATCGTCGAAGTCCATATCGATATCGGGCATCTCGGTACGCTGCGGGGACAGGAACCTCTCGAACATCAGGCCGTTCTCGAGCGGGTCAAACGCGGTGATGTTCATGGCGTAGGCGACGATAGCGCCGGCTGCCGAGCCACGGCCGGGGCCGACGCCGATGCCGTTGTCCTTGGCCCATTGCACGTATTCGGCGACGATCAAAAAGTAGGCGGCAAAGCCCTTGTCGCAGATGACCTTGTATTCGTACTCAAAGCGCTCTTTGATGTTGACGCCACAGATCTCGCGCGTGGCCCAATCGTCACCATAGTGCTGGCGCAGGCCCTTCTCGCACTCGCGGCGGAACTGGCTCTCGTGCGTCTCGCCGGGATCGAGCAACGGGAAGCGCGGCAGGATGATGGAGTCCCAGTCCAGCTCCACATAGCACTTGTCGGCAATCTCGAGCGTGTTGTCGCAGGCCTCGGGGCAATACGGGAACATCGCCCGCATCTCCTCCTCGGTCTTCATGTAAAACTCCGAGCCGGTCATGCGCATGCGGTTGGGGTCGTCGACCTTGGCGTTCATGCCAATGCACATGATGACGTCCTGCACGGGCGCGTCCTCGCGGCGCAGGTAGTGGAAGTCGTTGGTGGCGATGACCTTGACGCCCACCTGCTTGGCAATATCGATGAGCGCGCGGTCCATCTGCTCGTCGGTCAGGCCGTTGTCGGTGGTGATGCCGTGTTCCTGGATCTCGATATAAAAGTCGCCGGGGTCGAAGGTGTCACGGAAGGTCTCGGCCCACTTGATGGCGCCTTCCATGTCACCGCGGTCGATGTATTTGGGGATGATGCCCGCAATGCAGGCGCTCGTGCAAATCATGCCCTTGGCATGGCGGCGCAGGTTGTCGAGCGTCACGCGCGGCTTGTAGTAAAAGCCCTGCACGGCGGCCTCGGAGACCGTCTGCATCAGGTTGACGTAGCCCTCCTGGTCCTTGGCCAGAAGAATCATGTGGTAGAGCTCGGGCTTATGGTCGCGGGCGAGCGTCTCGTCCGGCGTAAAGTAGACCTCACAGCCAAAGATGGGTTTGATGACCAGGGGCGGCTTGAGCTCGTCGATGTTGCCCTTCTCGTCCCACATGGCCATGTCCTTCACATACTGGGCATGCTCGCGCGGGTTTTCCTCGGGATCGGGCTCCACCAGCTCGTCGCGGCGGTCCTTTTCCAAGAAGGCCTTGTCGTGGCTCCATGTCTTGTACTCGGGCGTGTTGTGGTTGACGGCGTCGCAGGCCAGCGCCAGGTCGGGCACGCCATACATGTAGCCGTGGTCGGTAATGGCGACGGCGGGCATGCCCAGCTCTACGGCGCGGTTGACCATATCCTGGATACGGGTTGCGCCGTCGAGCATGGAGAAGACGGTGTGGTTGTGCAGATGGACGAATGCCATGTGATGAGCTCCGATGCGGGTTCGTGTTCTGACTGAACGATTTTACCGCACGGCGCGGACGGCACCCGAACCTAGCCAAACCCACACGGCTCCTCTTGCAGTTGCGGTGGAATAGTTCCCGCTTGGGCCACCTGGGCCGCAATGCAGGAACTATTCCACCGCAAGTTATCTGAGGATTAGAAGTTATAGGTGACTACTTGGGGCTCGGCGGGTTCGACGAAGATGGTTGGATCCGGCTGCTCCACGCGGACGAACTTGACGGTCACGGCCTCAAAGCCCGCCTTATGCAGAACATCAGCGTAGACGCGCGCCTGCAGGGCGTGCTTCTCCTGCAGCTGCTCCGGCGTCTCATCCGGCGTGCCGCCCGTCTTGTAGTCGATGACCAGCGCGCGTGACGAATCTGCCGGGTTCGTCGCCAAAGCGTCGATGGCGCCTTCGGCATATGCACCGCAGCGAGCGATGTCCTCGTCCTCGCAGCCCAGCGAAAAGAACGGCACCTCGGCGCGAACGCACGGCCAGGCAAGCAGCTCGGCACGGACCGCCGACTTGAGCCAGCGATTCAGGGCGACATCGAAGCGCTCGCGCTGCTCCGGCGTCAGGCGCCATAGACGCGCCAGTGCATCGGCGCGCGCA
>UQUD01000068.1 GCA_900544225.1 uncultured Collinsella sp. | reverse complement strand
CGGCTGCCGAGAAAGTTGCCGAGGCAGTTGCCGATGCCAAGAACGTGGCAGGGGAGACTTCCGTCGTCAGCGAGCCCGCCACCGCCGCTGAACCCGTAGCCGCCGCCCAGGCCCCCGAAGGCGCGATCTTCAACCCCGAGGCCGCCCGCGGCAACCTGCACCTGGGCATCGACGTGGGCTCCACCACCGTTAAGCTCGCCGTGCTCAACGACGACAACCAGATCGTCTACGCCAAGTACCAGCGCCACCACACCGACGTCCGCGCTTGTGCCCGCGACCTGTTCGAGGGCGCTGCGACCGTGCTGCCGACGGCCCAGATGACCTGCGCCATTACCGGCTCGGGCGGCCTGCTGCTGTCCCAGTGGCTTGACCTGGAGTTTGTCCAGGAGGTCATCGCCAGCAAGCGTGCCGTCGAGACCCTCATCCCGGCCACCGACGTCGCCATCGAGCTGGGCGGCGAGGACGCCAAGATCATCTACTTCGACAACGGCATCGAGCAGCGCATGAACGGCACCTGCGCCGGCGGCACTGGCGCGTTCATTGACCAGATGGCCACTCTGCTGCACACCGACGCCAGCGGCCTCAACGAGCTCGCGGCCAACGCCACCACCATCTATCCAATCGCCAGCCGCTGCGGCGTCTTTGCCAAGACCGACGTCCAGCCGCTGCTCAACGAAGGCGCCCGCCCCGAGGACGTGGCGGCCTCCATCTTCCAGGCTGTCGTGACCCAGACTATCTCGGGCCTGGCGTGCGGCCGTCCCATCCGCGGCAACGTCGCCTTCCTGGGCGGCCCGCTGCAGTACCTCTCCGAGCTGCGCCACCGCTTCTACCTTACGCTCAACCTGGACGAGGAGCACCGCATTGTGCCCCAAAACGCTCACCTGTTTGTGGCGAGCGGCGCCGCCATGGCGCATGAGTCCAACAAGCTCAGCACGTTCCCGCAGCTCATCGAGGCTATCGATGCCCTGGGTGACACACAGGGTGCCGAGGTCGAGCGCCTGGATCCGCTCTTTGCCACCGACGAGGACTTCGCCGAGTTCAAAACCCGCCACGACCAGGAAGTCGTCCCCAAGGGCAAGCTCGACGGCTACACCGGCCGCGTGTTCATTGGCATCGACGCCGGTTCCACCACCATGAAGGCCGCGCTCGTAGGCGAGGACGGCCAGCTGCTGCATACCTGGTATGGCAACAACAACGGCGACATCCTGGGTACGGCCAAGGTCATCATGGCCGATTTCTACAACCACATCCCCGCCGGCTGCACCATCGGCCACGTGACCACCACGGGCTACGGCGAGGCGCTGCTCATCGAGGCTCTCAAGGCCGATTCCGGCGAGATCGAGACCGTCGCGCACCTGCGCGGCGCCAAGGCATTCCTGCCCGGCGTCGAGTTCATTCTGGACATCGGCGGCCAGGACATGAAGTGCCTGCGCGTCAAGGACGGCGTTATCGAGCACATCATGCTCAACGAGGCCTGCTCGTCGGGTTGCGGTAGCTTTATCGAGAGCTTCGCCGTCTCTATGAACATGGACGTGCGCGCGTTCGCCGATGCCGCCATCCATGCCAAGGCCCCGGTCGATTTGGGCAGCCGCTGCACGGTCTTTATGAACTCGCGCGTCAAGCAGGCGCAAAAGGAAGGCGCCACGGTGGGCGACATCGCGGCCGGCCTGTCCTATTCCGTCATCAAGAATGCCCTGTTCAAGGTTATTAAGCTGCGCGACCCCAAGGAGATTGGCAGCCAAGTGATCGTCCAGGGCGGCACCTTTATGTCCGACGCCACGCTGCGTGCGTTTGAGCAGCTCACCGGCGTGCATGCCGTGCGCCCAGACATCGCCGGCTGCATGGGCGCCTATGGTGCGGCCCTGCTCGCCCGCGATCGCGCCGGCGCGAACGGCACCTCGACCATCCTTTCGGCTGAGGACATCGCGCACCTTACCGTGACGCAAAAGCATGTCCGCTGCGGCCGTTGCTCCAACAACTGCCAGCTCACCGTCAACGACTTTGGCGGCGGCAGGCGCTTCATTACCGGCAACCGCTGCGAGAAGGGCGCCGGCCACAAAAAGCAGAAGACCGAGGCCCCCAACCTCTTCAAAAAGAAAAACGAGCTGCTGTTTAACCGCGAGGTGCTGAGCCCCGATGAGGCCCCGCGTGGTACCGTCGGCATTCCGCGCGCGCTCAACATGTACGAGAACTACCCCTTCTGGCACGCGTTCTTTACGCGCTTGGGCTTTAGCGTGCAGCTGTCCGACCAGTCGAGCAAGAAGACCTACCAGGCGGGCATCGAGTCCATGCCGTCCGAGAGCGTGTGCTACCCGGCAAAGATGAGCCACGGCCATGTGATGAACCTTATCGACCGCGATGTCGATTTCATTTGGATGCCGTGCGTGCGCTGGGAGCGCAAGGAGGACCCGACCGCCGGCAACTGCTATAACTGCCCCATCGTCATGAGCTACCCCACGGCGCTGGCGCTCAACATCGACGAGATTCGCGAGCAGAACATCGAGTTCCTGTACCCGTTTGTGCCCTATCACGACAAGACCGAGCTCAAGCGCCGCCTGTACCAGGTGCTCGCCGTCGACCGTGTGGCCGATGCGCAAGCTGGTCGCGGTCGCGTGCGCGGTCCCAAGATCACGCGCTCCGAGGTCGATGCCGCCGTCAACGCTGCCTTTGAGGCCGACGCGCGCTTCCACGAGGATATCCAGACCATGGGCGAGGAGGCTCTTAAGTGGGTCGAGGACCACGGCGGCCACGGCATCGTACTCGCCGGCCGTCCTTACCACAACGACCCCGAGATCAACCACGCCCTGCCCGAGCTTATCTCGAGCTTTGGCTTTGCGGTCTTTACCGAGGATTCGCTTGCGCACCTGGTGAAGCCCGAGCGTCCGATTCGCGTCGTCGACCAGTGGATGTACCACAGCCGCCTGTATGCCGTCGCCCGTTTTGTGACGATGCGCAACGACCTGGACCTGATTCAGCTCAACTCCTTCGGCTGCGGCTTGGACGCCCTGACCACCGATCAGGTGCAGGAGATCCTGGAGGCCAGCGGCAAGATCTACACCGTGCTCAAGATCGACGAGGTGTCCAATCTGGGCGCCGCGCGCATCCGTATCCGCTCGCTCATGGCCGCGCTTAAGGACCAGGAGGCCGAGCGCTTGGCCGAGGCCACGGTTGCGGGCGAGGCCTACGAGCAGGGCGATGCCGCGCCGGTGACACCCTCCACGGATGCCCCCGCGTTCGCGAGCCGCAAGTACACGTTTGAGGCCCAGCGTGAGAGCGCATCGACCGCGTGGCCCAAGGTACCCTTCACCGAGCAGATGCGCGATGAGGGCTACACCATCCTGTGCCCGCAGATGGCGCCGATCCACTTTGACCTGGTCAAAGAGGTGTTCCGCGGTGCCGGCTACAACTTGGAGCTGCTGCCCTCGACCGATCACGACGCCGTCGAGGCCGGCCTGCGCTACGTGAACAACGACATCTGCTATCCGTCGATCCTGGTGACGGGCCAGATCATGGAGGCCATCGAGAGCGGCCGGTACGACCTGTCCAAGACGGCCGTGGTTATCAGCCAGACCGGCGGCGGTTGCCGTGCCACCAACTACATCGCACTCATCCGCAAAGCCCTGCGCGAGAGCGGTCACCCCGAGATCCCGGTGATCTCGCTTTCGGCAGTGGCGCTGGGCGAAGACAACCCCGGCTTTAAGATTACTCCGGCGCTGCTTAAGCAGGCAGTCTACGCGGTGCTCTTTGGCGACGTGATGATGCAGATGCTCTACCGCTGCCGTCCGTACGAGGCCACGCCCGGCGCCGCCAACGCGCTCTATGAGCAGTACATGGCGCGCGCCCGCAAGCTGGCGCCCAAGTTCAACCGCCACAACTACACCAAGCTGTGCCGCGAGGCCATCCGTGCGTTCGATACCATGCCGCTTGTGGGCGAGGGCACCAAGCCGCGCGTGGGCGTGGTCGGCGAGATCCTGGTCAAGTTCCACCCCACGGCCAACAACCACGTGGTCGATGTCATCGAGCGCGAGGGCTGCGAGGCCGTAGTACCGGGTCTGCTCGACTTCTTCCTGTACTCCATGAGCAACGCCGAGCTGCAGAAGGACGAGCTGGGAAGCTCTGCTACCACGCGCGCTGGTATGCAGGCGCTTATCAAGCTTGTGGACTGGATGCGCACGCCGGTGGAGGAGATGCTCGAGAAGTCCGAGCGCTTTGAGGCGCCCGAGCGCATCGGCACCATGGCGGACAAGGCCCGCACGGTGCTTTCGGTGTGCAACAACATGGGCGAGGGCTGGCTGCTCACGGCCGAGATGCTCGACCTGATTGACCATGGCGCGCCCAATATCATCTGCACGCAGCCCTTTGCGTGCCTGCCCAATCACGTGGTGGGCAAGGCCGTGATCAAGGAGCTGCGCCGTCAGCACCCCGAGAGCAACATCGTCGCGGTGGACTACGACCCCGGTGCGTCTGAGGTCAACCAGCTCAACCGCATTAAGCTCATGATCAGCGTGGCCAAGGAGAACATGCGCGCCGGCAAGGGCTTTAAGCTCGAGAAGGTGGCGCCGCTCGCGATGGACGAGGTCACCGGACAGATGCGTGCCCATGACGGCTGCGTGAGCTGCGGACCGGCCAGCGAGGAGACCGTGGCGTCGGTCGCTGAGCGTCTGGGGCGCGGCATTAAGAAGTAGCTGGCCTGCTTTGGGCTGGATATGAGACAAACGGGTGGTAGCCGTACCGGCTACCACCCGTTTTTGCTGGACATATGTTGCGCAAACGCCCCGACTATCACCCTTTGCGAACTCAGATTTCAGAAGTATGCGGCAAAATCTGAATAGGCCGAGCACACCGGATATATCCAAGCCCTGTACCTGTGGTTTTATTGGCGGAAAACCGGGGTATGCTCAAGGGTTCCGGAATTTGCCGCATACTTCCGCAAACGACGTCTCGGTGGCAAAAAATCGCCCTCGGAACCCTGAGATAATGAACAGATGTAGCCGTTCGCGGCAAAATACCGTCCGTTTATAGAACCCACCCCCATCGCGCGTCATCCTTACGGTTGAATAAATACACATCTATGGAATTACGTTAGAGAGGACCGTTCCATGAGCTACAAGACCGTTTGTGTTGCCGGCGGCGGCGTGTTGGGAAGCCAGATTGCCTTTCAGGCTGCCTACTGCGGCTTTGATGTGACGATCTGGCTGCGCAGCGAGGGCAGCATCGGCCGCACACAGCCCAAGATCGATCATGTGCGCGAGGAGTACATCGCGGCAATCGAGGGCATGGCAGATGGCACAGGCGAGTGGTGCGCCGGTATCGCCGATAGTGGCCAGCCCTTCGACAAGGAGGCGGCATTCGCCGCCGTCGAGCGTGCCTACTCCACACTCAAGCTGGAGCTCGATCTTGCCAAGGCAGCGGCCGATGCCGACTTGGTCATCGAGTCTATGGCCGAGGACACCCAGGCAAAGATCGACTTCTACAAAAAGCTCGCCCCGGTTCTCCCGCAAAAGACCGTCGTCGTGACGAACTCCTCTACGCTGCTGCCGAGCACCTTTGCCAAGTACACTGGTCGCCCCGAGAAGTACCTGTCGCTGCACTTTGCCAACTCCATCTGGAAGAACAACATGACCGAGGTCATGGCGCAGGACCAAACCGACAAGCGCTACTTCGACGAGCTCGTCGACTTCGCCAACGACATTCGCATGCTTGCCCTGCCCGTCAACAAGGAAAAGAACGGCTACCTGCTCAATTCCATGCTGGTGCCATGGCTGCTTTCGGGCCTCGACTTGTATGTCTCGGGCGTGAGCGATCCCAAGAGCATCGACCTCGCATGGGCGCGTGGCACCGGCGCCCCCAAGGGTCCGTTCCGCGTATTCGACACGGTTGGTATCCAGACGGCTTACAACATCGTTATGCAGTACCAGAAGGTGCCGGGCCTGGTGAGCCCGTTGCTCAAAAAGATGATGATGCCCTACAACTTTAAGGCCATGGCATCCGTCCTCAAGCAGATGCTCGACGAAGGCAAGCTAGGCGAAAGCTCGGGCGAGGGCTTCTTCAAGTACTAAAAAATGATCCCTCGGGGACGGAGGAAAACGGATCATCGCATTCCTGCGTCCCCTGTGCATCTTGCGACTAACAGCTCCGGCTGCCTCGAGCCTAAGCTAGCCTTAAGAGGCGTTTGTTAAGCTTCGAGTCATAATTGGACAGAGCTTGGCAAGTGCCCTGGAATATGAAGGAAGCGGCAGCGATGGAATTCTTCGATGGTGACGACATGGGATCGAGTAGCGAAGACGGCTGCGACGAAACTGCCCCGTTTGTCAAAGTCGACCCCTTTGGCGCCGATACCCTGAGCTGCTATGTGCGCTTTGCAACATCCCGCGCCGGCATCACTCCACGTCAAACTCCACGCGACCGAGTTCGGGCACATTGAGGTCGATGAGCTTGCGGGCAATGCGGCGGTCGTGCGCCCCGAGTGCCTCGCTTGTCGTCACGTGAGCGACAACCTCGCGCTCGACAAGGCCCTCTTCCTCGCCTTCGGTAGCCGAAGTCTCGACGGCGACGGTGTAATCCTTAAAGCCCGGCAGCACCGCGGCAAGTTCGCGCGTGGTTTCGGTGACGCCGTAGCCGTCCTGCACGCCGGCCTGCGCCGAGCCAATGGACCCCGCGGTCATAACGATGCAGGGGATGGCAAAGATCACCGTACCCACGATGATGCGGCGGCGCACCTTGTGCGACAGCTCATCGACCTCGGCATTTTCCTCGGCGGTCACAATGCCGTCACCGTTGAGGTCGCGCTTGAGCGGTACACGTAAAAGAAGCAATACGGCTTCGGCCGCCAGTGCGATAAAGACGACGTTGATGCCAAACTCGTAGAGGGCCGAGAGGAACAGCGACCCGCTCGCGATGGCAATGCCGTAACCTGCCGCGCACAGGGGCGGCATGAGTGCGGTCGCCACGGCTACGCCGGCAATGAGCGTCGAAGGCTCCTGGTCGCGCGAGTTACCCAGCCCGCCCGCAAAGCCGCCCGCGAGCGCGACGGCAAGGTCCCATACGGTGGGTGTCGAGTTATCGATGATGGCGGCCGTGGTGGTGCCAAGGGGCGAGAGCTTAAAATACAGCGTGGACGTGATCAGGCAAAGGACCATCTGTAGAGCCAAGCCCGCGACGGCTTCGACGGTAATCTCGCGGTCGAGCGTGGCGATGCCGTATGCCATGGCAAGGACCGAGCCCATGAGCGGGCAGATGAGCATGGCACCCACAATGGCGATGTCCGAATCGATATCGAGGCCGACACTCGCGATCAGCATGGCGATAATGAGGATGCACAGGTGCGAGCCGGTCAGGCGCGCTCCGTTTACAAAGCGCTTGCGAATTACGTGATAGGGGGCGCGACCCTCGCGAATGTTGAATGCGCGCCTCAGGAAGCGGCCGGCGTTCTCCATGACCTCGCTATAGGCAGGGCGGATGCCGTGGCGCCGGTGATGGCGCTCGCGCAGTCGCTTGAGCTGCTGGTTATCGAGTTTCATGTTCACCTCGCTTCGCCGCGGGCTATGCATCGCGCCCGCTGCCTCTACTCTACACCGCGGCAGGCGGGGTGGTCATCTTGACGTGAAACTTAGACGAGTAGGTAAAGGGGGCGCGTCAAATGAGGTTGAAGCCGAGGGTTTCGGCAGATACAAAAAAAGCGCGGGGCCGGATGGTCTCCGACCCCGCGCTCTGCACGGATACGTTGTTGTTGGGTTTAGCCCAGCAGGCTCAATCCCACGGAGACAAACGCCAGGATAACGCCGACGATGGACTCGCCGCCCAGCAGGCCGCTGGCGACAACCAAGCCCTGCTCCTGGAAGGCGGCGTTCTTGGCGGTCTTTTCCTCGTCCGAAAGACCGGCGGTGGCGTCGCGGTGTGCGGCCCACTTGTCGTAGGCGAGCTTGACGCAGGAGCCCAAGAAGGCCGTGAGCGACATGTAGAACGGCAGGTACACGCCCAGACCGATCATCATGGCCGGAATGCCGAGCCAGTACATGACGATGCCGGCGATAAAGCCGCCCGCAAACCACGGCACGCTCGGGATGCCCGAGACCATGGTGGCGACCACGCTTGCCTGCGCGGCCACAAAGCTCTTGTCGGGGCCGAAGGCGTCCGGACCATAGGCGGTGACGAGCGCGACCATGACGGCGGCAGCGACCAGGGCGCCCACGATGCCGCCAATGGCCTGGCCGACCCACTGTGCGCGCGGGTTGGTGCCCAGTACGGCTCCGGCCTTAAAGTCGTTCATGACGTCGCCCGCAAGGCCGCACGCCACGGCCACGATGCCGGCGATAAAGAACAGCTTGACCTGTGCGAGCTGCGCGAAGGCTGCCACGATGAGCATGACGATGAGGCCAAAGATCTCCATAGGGTCGATACCCGTCTGGCCGCAGCTCTGCGCACTCATGATGGTGGTGACGAAGGTGAACAGCGTGACGATGACGGCCGGGACGGGACCGAGGTCGAGCGCGATGGCAACGATCACGGCGATGGCGGCGGTGCCCAGGCCGATGATGCCGGCGTCGAGCTTAAGCGAGCCCGAGATGAGCGATTGCTCGTCGGTGTCGGTGGAGCTGTCGGCGGCGAGGCCGCGGACGATACCGGCGACCTGCGGCAGGATGTCCTTAAGGACGACGGCGACGCCAAAGCCCATCATAAGGCCCATACCGAGGGACTTGACGATACCCTGCGCGGTCACAACATCGAACAGGCCGGCAGCGGTGCCGCCGACGATGATGCCAAAATTGCCCAGCAGCGCGCCGGCAAACCAGAAGGCGACGGGGGCGAAGCCCACCAAAAAGCCGATGGACAGCAACATGGGCGAGTTATAGATGGCAAAGGTCACGCCGGGGATGTTGAGCGTGCACAGCATGCTGGGCACCACGCCCAGAGCGTCGCGAAGCACGCTGTAGATGCCTGCGATGGCCATGGAGCCAAAGAGCTGCTTGCCGGTCTTGCCGCCGGCCTCGGTCGCGCGTAGGGTCTGAGCTGCGGCGTTGCCGGTGGGGAACTCCAGCGCGGCGTCCACGATAAAGTGACGGTGGATGAGTGCCGTGGCCAGTAGGCCCAGGATAGTGCCGGCGAGTGCCACGATAAACATGTCGAGCCAACTGATCTGGTCGGCATAGCCCAGCATCCAGGCGCCCGGGATGGTAAACGCCAGACCGCCGGCGACCATGGCGCCTGCGGACATGATGGTGTGGGTGACGTTGGCCTCGTTGAGGCTGGCGTTGCCCATGAGCTTCAGGAAGAACAGCGAAATGACGGCAGCGAAAATGATCGGCCAGGGGAGGGCGCCCATCTTGAGGGCAGTATAGGCCGAGCTTGCCGTGATAATCACGCAGCCAAGGACGCCGATGACGACGCCGCGCAGCGTGAGTTGACCGCGCATCGAGGTGCGGTTCGAGGGATTGCTCATATAGAACTCCTTTGCGTATATCCGCTTCCCCCGCAAGCGCCGCTACGGATACGGCGCGGGAAGTCGGGTTACCAAGGGCCGACGCGTGAGCTCACGTACGACCGCGCATCAGTATAGCCGCAAGGTAGTCAATTTGGGACGGGGCTTTTTAGCTGGTTTGGGTAGGCGATATACTGCTGGGCAGACGAAAGGAGCGCCGACGATGCTTAATGGGTGCGCATATATATTGACGGTCGATGTGGGCAACACATTCATTCGCTTTGGCCTGTTTGCCGAGGATTCGGCCGCGGCGCAGGAATGCCCGCTTGCGACGTGCGAGATCACGACGCCGTCGAGCATCACGGCCGACGAGGCGCGCATGAGGCTCGCGCAGGTCATGGGTGCACTGGCAGCCGATGCGGG
>UQUD01000067.1 GCA_900544225.1 uncultured Collinsella sp. | reverse complement strand
GGATCGCGACGGCACCAAGGCCGGCTTTGACCTGGCGCTCACCCGTGCCGTGGCGCGCGCGGTGCCGATTCCCGTCATCGCGAGCGGCGGCGTGGGCACGCTCGAGCACTTTGCCGAGGGTGTGATCGAGGGCGAAGCCGACGCCGTGCTGGCGGCGAGCGTCTTTCACTTTGGAACCTTCAGCATTCGCGAAGTCAAAGAGTATATGGCCTCTCAAGGTATTCCTGTGAGGTTGGACTTCTAGTGCTGCGGGCTGCGCTGCGGCTTGCCCAGGCACCGCATCTTGCCGCTCAAACCGTCGCTCGCGTACCAAAGTACGCGTCGCTCCTCTTTCGCGGCAACCTGCGGCACCTGGACAACCCTCGCCGACCTGTGGGGTTTCGTTTGTTACTTGGGAGGAATGATGACTGGGGTGGTAAATGCTACCGAGCTTAAATATGACGCCAAGGGGCTGATTCCTTGTGTGGTTCAGCAGTATGACACCGGCGAGGTGCTTATGGTTGCTTGGATGAACGAGGAGTCGGTGGGGCTGACGCTCAAGACCGGCACCACGTGGTTTTGGAGCCGCAGCCGCCAGGAGCTCTGGAACAAGGGAGCGACGAGCGGCAATATGCAGGAGGTCAAGGAACTCTGGGCCGACTGCGATAGCGATACGCTGCTGGTCAAGGTCGACTCGCCGGGTCCGGCCTGCCACACCGGCAACCGTACCTGCTTCTTTAAGAAACTCGCGTAGGGCGGGCGCTCGGCTAAGCGCTTGGCCAACCAGAAAGGATTGAACCATGGGTGTGCGCACTGCGAATGTTCGGGATGGAAATATCGGAGAGACGCTGACGGGGCTGGCCGAGGTGATTCATGGCCGTCGCGACGCGTCGCCGCAGGAGAGCTATACCGCTCGCCTGCTGACCGACATCGAGGACGAGCTGCTCAAGAAGCTCGCCGAGGAAGCGAGCGAGGTCATCATGGCCTGCAAGGATAACGACCACGATCACATTCGCTACGAGGCCGGCGACCTGGTCTACCACCTGCTCGTGACGCTCGAGCGCTACGGCATCACCCTCGACGAGCTGGCCGGCGAACTCAACGCCCGCCGCCACTAGTCATTGGGTAGTCATTGGGGACGTTCTTAAACGACTAGTCGTTTGGAACAGTCTTTGCCGGCGCTGCCAAATAACATGCCCAATTACTACGATGAAACTGGATCTACTGACCACACGTCGGTTTTGAGCAAATCGTCAACGCTTCTACCTGCGGTTTTATTTTCCGCATTAAGCCGATGGTCGGAGGTTTGCGGTTCATCGTAGTAAACGGGCGTTCTTTTTGGCGGGCGGTGTTGCACGGGCGTCGGTGGTGAGCAAAACGACCTGTTTTCCTCCGTCCCCAAGGGGTCATTTGTGAAGAGTGTCCCCAACGACTAGTCTTAGGCGAGGGGCGTGGGCTCCCATTCTCCGGTGAGGTGGGGGATGTCGAAGGTTCGATAGCCACAGTCGTAGGCGTGGGCCTGGGCCTCGCGGATGTTCCGGCAGATATCGCAGGCGCGGTGCGCATCCGAACCAAAGGTAATGGGCACCTCGGCATGGGCAAAGCAACGCAAAAGACCGGTCGCGGGGTAGTAGTCATCGAGCCCCTTGCGCGGTGCGGCGGTCGAGACCTCAACGCGGCGGCCCGTATCGTGTGCACACTCTGCCATCTGCTCCCAGAATGGCGCGGGGTCAAAATCGGGCGCAAAGCCTTCCTTCGAAAAGCGCATGACCAGGTCGGGGTGAGCCATCACGTCAAAGTTGAGCGGGCTCTCGCAGGCGCGACACCAGTCGTCGACGTAGCGCTCCCACACGCCGCGCACGCCCAGGTTTTCCCAAACATGCAGGTCGGTGTCATCGTCGACCCAGCCACAAAGCGAATCGGGCGTATCGGGACGAGCGACGTCCTCCGTCCCCGCCGTGCCCGCAGCACCGACCATGATATCGCCGGGGTTGCCGATCCAGTGCACGCTACCCAGGCGTACCACGGCGCCTTCGGACCAGCGCTCAACCAAAGGCTCGCAGCCTTCGTACCAATCGCATTCAAAGCCATAGATAAGCTCGAGCTCCGGCGCAATCTGCGCGGCAAGCTTGCGGGCGTCCTCAAAAGCCAAGCGATGTGCCGGCAGGTTGCCCTCGACAACCTGCACTTCGCAGTTGGCATCCATGCTGGCGGGCAGGGTGAGGTGGTCGGTCGAGATCATGGCACGGCAACCGGCGGCGGCAGCAGCGCGGACGTTGTCCTCAAACGAGGCGTACCCGTCCGAAAACGAGGTGTGGGTATGGCAATCGACCAGCGGGCATGCGGGCATGGCGACTCCTTTGCATTTGGCGAATCCGCTCCATTGTAATGGCGCGACCCCTGGCGCGCCGGGAACGCCGCAAGTCGAAACCGACTGGAAAGGGCAGATGACGCGCAAGGGCTGCCGCACGACATCGACCCTGCCTCAAAACATGTACATCAGCCTTCAAAAGCTGCAAATAATGACATGTTTGGAGGCTGATGTACATGTTTGGCTGAGGCGGTGGAGTGCCGGTTTCTTGCCGACAAGGAAAATCGCGCTCATCGCGCTCCGCCACATCCGCGCCGCCCGCGATGTGCTAGCGTTTGGGTGAACAAAACGAGCCCGTGCGGAAAGGAGCCGGACCGTATGCCATGCGATAGCAAATCTCCGCTGTCTCGCGAGACCGATGCGCCCGAGACCATCGTCAAGCTGGAATGCGATATCGACGACGCGTCGCCCGAGGTGCTCGCCTACGCCGCCGATTGTCTGCGCAAGGCCGGCGCCCGCGAGGTGCATTGGTTGCCGCTTTACTGCAAAAAGGGCCGCCCCGGATGGCAGTTGCAGGTGATCTGCTCGCACGAGGATATCGAGCGCCTGCAGACGATTATCTTTCTGGAGACCACGACCAACGCCATTCGTCGCCAGGTGATGGAACGCGTTTGCCTGCCGCGCCGCTTTGAGCAGGTGGCGACGCCTTGGGGCGAGGTGGCCGTTAAAGTAGCCACCCTGCCCGACGGCAGTGAGCGTGCGGCGCCCGAGTACGAAGACTGCGCCCGCCTTGCCCGCGAGCACAATGTGCCGCTCCAACGCGTGATGCAGGCGGCCCAGAGCGCGGCACTGCGATTTGAATAACAAGATCGTGCGGCGCGCCGCGACCGGCTCCGTCAACTCCATCCCGAAAGGATCCCTCATGAAATACCTCATCGCCTCTGACATCCACGGTTCGGCATATTGGACTGAGCGCCTGGTCGCCGCCATCGAGTCCGAGCAGCCCGACCGCATCGTCCTGCTGGGCGACCTGCTCTATCACGGTCCGCGTAACGACCTGCCGCGCGATTACGCTCCCAAGCGTGTGATTCCGCTGCTCAATGCCCTGGCCGACCGCATCATCGCGGTGCGCGGCAACTGTGACGCCGAGGTCGACCAGATGGTGCTCGATTTCCCGGTCATGGCCGACTACGCCACGCTGTTTGACGAGACCGGCCGTGAGCTGTTCCTGACGCACGGCCACGTCTTTGGCGCCGGCATGCACAACAGCGTCGACCACGCGCCCGCGCTGCCCGAGGGCTCCGCGCTCGTCTACGGCCATACGCACATCAAGGTTAACGAGGCAAGCGCCGCGCACCCGGGCCTGTGGCTCTTCAATCCCGGCAGCGTGAGCATTCCCAAGGACGGTACGCACAGCTACGGCATCTACGAGGGCGGCGCGTTCCGTCACGTGGTCCTGGAGGAGGAATAACCATGGCGCAGCACATGGCTCAGCAAAATGCCGAGGGTTCGCGCGACCTGTCCACGCTGGTCGACGCGTCGGCCGAGCTGCAGCATCTGGTGCAGACTATCTGGCGTCTGCGTCAGCCCGATGGCTGCCCGTGGGATCGCGAGCAGACGCACCGCAGCATTGGCAAGAACATGATCGAGGAGGCCTACGAGGCGCTCGACTGCATCGAGGCCGATGATGCGGCACACCTGCGCGAGGAGCTGGGCGACGTGCTCATGCAGGTAGTGTTGCATGCGCAGATCGCGGCGGATGCCGGTGAGTTTACGCTGGCCGATGTGGCGCGCGATATCGACGCCAAGCTCATTCGCCGTCATCCGCACGTGTTTGGCGATGCGGACGCCGAGAGCTCCGACGAGGTGCTCAAGATTTGGGACGAGGTCAAGCTTGCCGAGAAGGCCGCCAAGGACAAGGCCGTGGCGGCGGGCGAGGCTGCGCCCGAGGGCCTACTCGACGGTGTGCCCACGCATCTGCCGGCGCTGATGCAGGCTCAGAAGGTGTCGCGCAAGGCGGCTGCCGTGGGCTTTGAGTGGGAGACGGTCCAGGATGTGTGGGACGAGGTAGCAGAGGAGCGTGCCGAGTTTGAGGCCGAGAAGCCCGGCTCGCCCGAGCGCGAGATGGAGTTTGGCGATCTGCTTTTTGCCCTAGTCAACGTTGCACGCAAAGAGGGTATCGACGCCGAGAGCGCCCTGCGCGCCAGCACGGCCAAGTTCCGCCGTCGCTGGGCTGCGATGGAGGCCGCCGTGCACGAGGCGGGCGATGACCTCGCCGCCTGCTCAACCGCTCAACTCAACGACCTGTGGGACCAAGCAAAAGCAAGCGAGTGAGGCCTGCGTCTCTCACGGCATCCATTCGTAGAGAGGTCTCTACAAGCAAAAAGCCATATACAACGGAAGATGTGCCAGCTGTGCTTCGGCATCCCACTCGAGTTGTTTAGGGTGCAACACGTAAGCCATCCCAATCTTCTTGTTAAAGCGCGCGCGGAATCGGTCGAGGGAGATGGTTCCGTATCTGCGTGGCGACTTAACTTCGATGGGGCTGATGCGCGGCTTTCCGGCGGCATTGACATAGGGTTGGGTAACGAGGAAGTCGATTTCCATGCGCTCCTCCCCCTCCTTCTTTCCGCTTTGGGAATAAAAGAAGAGCCTGTGTCCATTGGCCTTTAGAGATTGGGCAACGTAGTTTTCGGTAAGCATTCCTTCGTTCAATCCGATGTCGCCGCGAAGCACGGCCCTGTAAACGTCTTCATCGGTATCGTTGTTGTCAGAGAAGGCAAGCGTTACAAGCAGGCCGGTGTCTGCCATGTAGCACTTGAGGGCCGTTTGCTCCATGCTGAGTGAAAGGCCCACGCTCGGTTCGCTTGCGGCATAGCAGATATTGGCAATTCGCGCGTCTGCCAGCCAAAAGAAGGCTTCTTCGTAGGTGCGCATGCGTGCGTTTTTATCAAGTGAGGAAAGCTTGAATCGTTTTTCGTGCCTAGAGAGCTGACCCGGGATGCCATCGAGTACGGAGACGACTTTGAATTCGTAACCGGTTGCAAAACGAGAGATATCGTTGCGATAGAGCTGGACGATTCGGCGCTTCGAAGCGTCGACGGGCGCAAAAGCGCGCTGTTCAACATAGATGGATACCGGCTCAGGCATGCCGCCTACGAGCATGTATTCGCGCATAAGGGAGAGCGCTCTGCGATGTAGGGCATCGGGGAGCGGCTTCATCTTGTTAAAACTCATGCGAATGAGATCGGCCAGCCCCTTTTCGTCCATGCCCCAAAGAAACTCCTCAAAGTCGAGGGGCTCAAGTTCCAGAGATTCTTCCTCGGATGGGATGACGATATCTTTAATGTTCTGCTTGATGCTGAGTAGGGATCCAGTTTCGATGTAGTCGTAACGTCCGTCTGCAACGAGATACTTGATGAGTCCGCGTGCTTGCGGGTACATCTGGACCTCGTCAAAGACGATAAGCGTCTCGTGTTCATAGAGTTTGACGTTATAGAAAACCGAGAGATAGAGGAAGAGCGACTCGAAGTCAGTGCGATAGTCCTCAAAATATTGCTTAACTTCGGCAGGTGCTTGAAAGAAATCAATGACAAGGCAGGACTTGTATTCGGTTTCTCCAAACGTGCGGGCAAGCGTGCTCTTGCCGACGCGGCGGGCTCCTTCAATAAGAAGTGCTGTTTTACCAGCGCTTTCATGCTTCCATTTTAGTAGTTTGTCATAGGCTTTTCGTTTAAGCATGGCTACCTCGTACACGATATCCAGAACTTTTATAACCTGATTATGCACGATATCCAGAACTTCAGACCCTTAGAATTGCACGATATCCAGAACTTTGCACGATGTAAAAGCACATTATTGGCTCTTTCATTCGCAAGCCGGGTAAAGACGGTATGCCGATAGAAGAATTTAATGGGGGGCGACCTCTAGAGAGGAATGCTCGGTGCAAAAACAAGCGCCCCAAAGAATGATTTCTCCAATTCATATGTATCCCTTGGCTAACTTAGGGCATAATGCAAAAAGTGCGACATGGCTAACTTACGGAGGCGCACCGATGGTGCACAGTCGGCCAGTCGCTTGCATCAACTACGTTTCCAAGTGAGAGGGAGACAACATGAGTGACATTTTGGACGTCTACGGTCGCGAGGTGCTCGACAGCCGCGGTAACCCCACCGTCGAGGTCGAGGGCGTGCTCGAGGACGGCAGCTTCGGTCGCGCGATGGTGCCTTCGGGCGCTTCGACCGGCGCTTTCGAAGCTTGCGAGCTGCGCGACGGCGACAAGGGCCGCTACCTGGGCAAGGGCGTCTCGCAGGCCGTCGAACACGTCAACAACGAGTGCGCCAACGCCGTCGTGGGCCTCGATGCCTTCGACCAGCGCGCCGTCGATGCCGCACTGATTGCCGCCGACGGTATGCCCAACAAAACCAAGCTCGGCGCCAACGCCATTCTGGGCGTGTCGCTGGCCGTTGCCCGCGCTGCGGCAGAGTCGGCGGGCCTGTCGCTGTACCAGTACCTGGGCGGCGTCAACGCTCATCTGCTGCCCACGCCCATGATGAACATCCTCAACGGCGGCGTGCATGCCGATAACAACGTTGACTTCCAGGAGTTCATGATTATGCCCGTGGGTGCTCCGAGCTTTGCCGAGGGCCTGCGCTGGTGCGCCGAGGTCTACCACACCCTCAAGGGCGTGTTGCACGAGGCCGGCCTTGGCGGCGGCGTGGGCGACGAGGGCGGCTTTGCCCCCAACCTCAAGACCAATGCCGAGCCGTTCGAGTACATTACCAAGGCCGTCGAGAAGGCTGGCTTTAAGCCCGGCGTCGACTTCATGTACGCCATGGACCCGGCGTCCACCGAGTTCTACAACGCCGAGACCGGCATGTACGAGCTCAAGGGCGAGGGCGTTGAGTTTACGAGCGCCCAGATGGTCGATTACTGGGAGAAGCTCGTCGACACCTATCCCATCATCTCCATCGAGGACGGCATGGCCGAGGAGGACTGGGACGGCTGGGTCGAGCTCACCCGCCGCATTGGCAATAAGGTGCAGCTCGTAGGCGACGACCTGTTCGTCACCAACACCGAGCGCCTCAAGAAGGGCATCGAGCTGGGCGCCGCCAATGCGATCCTGGTCAAGGTCAACCAGATTGGCACGCTCACCGAGTCGCTCGAGGCTATCGAGACTGCCAAGGAGGCCGGCTACGCTTGCATCGTGAGTCACCGTTCCGGCGAGACCGAGGACTCCACCATCGCTGACCTGGTCGTGGGTGTTAACGCCGGCCAGATCAAGTCGGGCGCCCCGTGCCGCAGCGACCGTATTGCCAAGTACAACCAGCTCATCCGCATCGAGGACGAGCTCGAGGGCAGCGCGCGCTACGCCGGTAAGGCCGCGTTCTACAACATTCGCTAAACGGGCGAATTTGGCGAGGGGGAGGCTGACTCGGTTCCTCCCCGCCTTGGCTGGATGCCGCAAAGAACTATGGGCGCTGGGCCATACGGCTCAGCGCCTTTTTTATGTCGAGCAAAGGCTGGCGAAGGCGGTGCGGGCGCTCGTGCTATAACTAAAGGACTTAGCGCAAACAAACCTCAACCGCACAAGGCGCACATGGATCAGATTTACGACAACAGGTATTATTCCGCCGGTTCGCGCGAGCCGTCGCCTCGTCGTGCGCGTACCGCACAGCTTGGCGGGTCTGGTTATGCTGGTGCTGATCGCTCCAGGTATAGCTCGCCGGCGACTTCGCATCCCAATGCTCAGCCAAATAGTTCCTCGGATAGTCCGGTGCGCCCATCGCGTTCCAAGCATGCGTCGCGCCCTTCGACCCAGGCGTCCGACAAGCCGCGCCGTCCCTCAAGCCGTCTTTCCGGCTCGGACTTTATGCACTACGCCAACGACAACGCAGCGGTCAAGGCAATTTACGACTTTACCCATGGACCCCAGCGCGGGCTGTTTATTGGCATTGTCGTCGTCCTGGTGCTCGTGAGCCTGTACTTTCCCGTGCGCGACCTCTACGTTGCCAAACGCTCGAACGATATCTTGGCCAAGCAGGTCGAGATTCGCCAGCAGTACAACGACGAGCTGCAGAAAAGCGTCGACAAGCTGCTCTCGGAGGAGGGTATCAAGGACGCGGCATCCGAGGACTTGGGCCTGGTGATGCCCGGCGAGAAGAGAATTGAAGTGCAGGGCCTGGACGACGATTCGGATTCGTCTTCGAGCAAGAAGTCGTCGAACGCCAAGAAGGCCAGCGAAGTTGCCAAGGAAATCGAAGACGTCGGTAAGGACGCGCCGTGGTACATCCAGGCGCTCGACATGCTGTTTGGGTTTAACGGTGTCGAGGGCCAGACGGTCGTGTCCAACGGCAAATAGCGCCCGGAGGGGAGCCTGCAATGGCAGATTGCAAACGCTATAAGGTAGCCGCGATCGACCTGGGAACAGTGTCGTCGCGACTGGTGTTAGCGCAGGTCGAGGCCGGGGCGATCGTGGAATCGTCCAAGCATACCGAGATCACCGACTTGGGCGAGGGCGTGGACGCGACGGGCCGCTTTTGCGAGGCGGCCGTCGAGCGTGTGCTCGCCGCGTGTCGCATGTTTGTGGACGAGGCGCATGCCTTTGGGGCCGTGTGCATCTGCACCACGTGCACGAGTGCCGCGCGCGATGCGTCCAATGCCGCCCTGCTGCTGGACGGCCTGCGCGAGCTGGGGCTCGAACCGCAGGTGATTCCGGGCGAGGTCGAGGCACGCCTGACGTTTTTTGGCGTGGCGCACGACTTTGCCGGCGAGCGCATTATTGTTGCCGATTCGGGTGGCGGATCCACGGAGCTCGCGACGGGCGTCTATGCGCCGGAGCGTGGCGTCTTTGCGCTAGAAGGGACGCGCTCGCTGGACATTGGCTGCCGCCGTGTGACGGAGCGGTTTTTCTCGGCGCTGCCGCCTGCGGACGGCGAGCTTGCTGCCGCTGCCGCATGGGCAAACGAGCAGTTTGCGGGCTACTTTGAGAGTCTGCCTGTCGACTTTGAGCGCGCCGAACGCTTGGTCGCAGTGGGCGGCACGGTGACTACGCTGGTGGCTCTGGTCCACGAGTTGGAGCCGTATGATTCGAGCTTCGTGCACCTGCGCGAGCTTTCGCTGGAGCAGGTCTCGGCCGCTATCGAGCGCATGTCCACGCTGGACGCGGACAGCATCGCCGCGCTACCGGGTGTGCAGCCCAAACGCGCGGGCGTGATCTTGGCTGGCGCCGTGGTAATCCGCGAGCTCATGCGAGCCGGCGGCTACGACACGCTCACCGTAAGCGAGAACAGCCTGCTTGCCGGCATGGCCGCCACCATCAACGAGGTTCTCGACGGCGCGACCCCCACCATCGCCTGGGTCCCCAGCCTGAGCGCTCTTTAACCGTCTTCCTCTGAGTTGCGGTGAAATAGTTCCTAAATAAGCTGATAAACGGTATAAACAGGATCTATTCCACCGCAGCTTAGAGTCCCACCGGCATCTAAAAGAAACAAGCCCGCATCCCTTGGGGACACGGGCTCGAAAGCTCCATATGGTAGGGGCGGTGGGACGTCCGCGTATTTGCTTCGCAAATCCGCACCGGCTTCGGCCGCCTGCCGG
>UQUD01000066.1 GCA_900544225.1 uncultured Collinsella sp. | reverse complement strand
CCTTAAACTTGGCCTCGTCGCCGCCGGCATCGGGGTGATATTTTTGCGCGAGCTTGCGAAACGCACTCTTAATCTCTTTGTCGGAGGCGCTCTTGGATACGCCCAGGATGTCATAGAAGGTTTTGCCTGCAGCCATCGTAGCTCCTCTCCTGTTATATCCGCCGCCCCTGCGGACGGCGGCTCATACTGTCATATGGCACTAGGCCAGAAAGGGCCCCGGGTGTTGCCCCGGGGCCCTTCTCAATTACTCCTCGGTGCTCTCGGCTGTATCGGCCGTAGCATCCTCGGGCGCCGCTTCGGGCTCCGGTGCGGGGCGCTTCTCGCCACCGTAGGTCACCGTCACCATCGCGGAACGCAGAATGCGATCCGCCATGCGGTAGCCCTTCTGGTACACGTCGTTGACGGTCTCGTCATACTGCGATGCGTCCTCGACGCGACCCACAGCCTGGTGCTCGAGCGGATCGAACGCCTCGCCCTTGGGGTCGATGGGCTCAACGCCCTCGTGCGCAAACACGTCGAGCAGCTTGGCATGTACCGCGTCAACGCCATCGACGAACTGCTTAAAGTCGTCGGAAAGCTCCTGGCTGCGGGCATGGTCGATCGCGCGCTCGATATCGTCGATCACCGGCAACAGCGCGGTGACAAGCTTCTCGGTCGCGCGCTCGCGCTCGGCGATGCGCTCGTTGGCGGTGCGGCGACGGAAGTTCTCCCAGTCGGCCTGCAGACGAGCGGTTCGCTCGGTAGCGTCCTTCGCCTTGTCCTCGGCGGCCTTCTGGGCCTCTGCCGCAGCATCGAGCTCATTGCGCACGTCGGCAAGCTCCTTTTGGGCCTGCTCGAACTTGAGCTTAAAGTCGTTGTCGGCGGCTTCCTCACCGGCGCGGATAGCGGCTTCCACCATCTCGTCCTCGGTCATCGTCGCCTCCTTGTTGGAATCCTCTACCTGGTTCTCGGCAGCCTCGGCGGCCGGGGCCTCATTGACCTCGGTATCGTCTGCGGCCTCTACGGGAATCTTCACGTCCTTCTCCTCAGAGTCAACGGGGGCGGCACCAACGGCAGCCGCCTCCGTGCGAGCTTTACGGGCGGACATGATTACTTGTCCTCGTCGTCCACAACCTCGTAGTCGGCGTCGACTACGTCATCGTCGGCAGGCTGGGCGCCGGCGGCACCGTCGGTCTGCTGCTGAGCGTCGGCGTAGACAACCTGAGCCAGCTCGTAGGCCACGGACTGCAGGGACTCGCCGGCGGCCTTGATGGCCTCGACGTCAGAGCCCTCGAGCGCCTTCTTGGCGTCGGCGATAGCGGCCTCGGCCTTGGACTTCACGTCGGCGGAAACCTTGTCGCCCAGCTCGTTGAGGGTCTGCTCGGTGGAGTAGCACAGGCTATCGGTCTGGTTGCGGACCTCGACCTCTTCCTTCTGCTTCTTGTCCTCCTCGGCATGAGCCTCGGCGTCCTTGACCATACGATCGACTTCGTCGTCGGACAGAGCGGTGGAGCCGGAAATGGTAATCTGCTGCTCCTTGCCGGTGCCCTTGTCCTTAGCGGAGACCTTGACGATGCCGTTGGCGTCGATGTCGAAGGTGACCTCGATCTGCGGCACGCCGCGGCGGGCAGCCGGGATACCGGTCAGCTGGAACTTACCGAGCGACTTGTTGTCGCGGGCAAGCTCGCGCTCGCCCTGGAGCACGTTGATCTCGACGCTGGTCTGGTTGTCGGCAGCGGTGGAGTAAACCTCGGTCTTGGAGGTCGGGATCGTGGTGTTGCGGTCGATCATCTTGGTCATGATGCCGCCCATGGTCTCGACGCCCAGCGACAGCGGGGTAACGTCGAGCAGCAGGATGCCCTCGACGTCGCCGGTGAGCACGCCGCCCTGGACGGCAGCGCCGTCGGCAACGACCTCGTCGGGGTTCACGGACATGTTGGGCTGCTTGCCGGTCATGGTCTTGACGAGCTCCTGGACAGCGGGCATACGGGTGGAGCCGCCGACGAGGATGACCTCGGTCAGATCGGAGAGCTTAAGCTTGGCGTCGCGCAGGGCGTTGGTGACAGGCTGCTTGCAGCGCTCGAGCAGGTCGCGGGTGATCTTCTCGAACTCGGCGCGGGTCAGCGTGTAGTTGAGGTGCAGCGGACCGGACTGGTTCATGGTGATGAACGGCAGGTTGATGGTGGTCTGCTGGGCGGCGGAGAGCTCCTTCTTGGCGTTCTCGGCGGCCTCCTTCAGACGCTGCAGAGCCATGGGGTCCTGGCGCAGGTCGACACCGTTCTCCTGCTGGAACTTATCGGCCATCCAGTCGATGACGCGCTGATCCCAGTCGTCGCCGCCCAGGTGGTTGTCGCCCGAGGTGGACAGAACCTCAAACACGCCGTCGGCGAGGTCGAGGATGGAGACGTCGAAGGTGCCGCCGCCCAGGTCGAAGACCAGGATGCGCTGGTCGGTGCCCTGCTTGTCCAGGCCATAGGCCAAAGCAGCAGCGGTCGGCTCGTTCACGATACGCTTGACGTTGAGGCCGGCGATCTTACCGGCGTCCTTGGTGGCCTGACGCTGAGCGTCGTTGAAGTAGGCCGGGACGGTGATGACGGCGTCGGTGACGGTCTCGCCCAGATACTTCTCGGCGTCGGCCTTCATCTTCGCGAGCGTCATGGCGCTCACCTGCTCGGCGGTGTAATCCTTGCCCTCGATGTCGACGACGGCACGGCCACCCTGGCCCTCCTTGACCTCGTACGGCACGGTCTTAATCTCGGAGGTGCACTCGGAGTACTTGCGGCCCATGAAGCGCTTGATGGAGAACACGGTGTTCTTGGGGTTGGTGACAGCCTGGTTCTTAGCGGCCTTACCCACGACGCGGTCGCCGTCAGCACGGAAGCCAACAACGGACGGAGTGGTGCGGTCGCCTTCGGCGTTCACGATAATGGTCGGAGAACCGCCCTCGAGGACGGCCATAGCGGAGTTAGTAGTACCAAGGTCGATACCAAGAATCTTACTCATTAGAAATTCCCTCTCTCTTGTGCGTTCGCGCCGCCTCGACGGTCTTTCGCGCGGCGCTTCGGCTTGTCTTTCAGGATGTAGTGTATCCCCTTATGGGCCGGAATATACAAAATCTAAGTCAATTCATATAAGATTTCTTATCTCTGAGAGTTTAGGTTCTTAAATGCGCAGGTAGATGCGCTGATTGAGTTCTCGGCAAATCTATCGAGATCTATGTAGAGTTGACTGAGGTGTGAGCCTGAAACTGTGTCCCGTTTTGGACGTGGATTACGGGATGCGGTTTCCGCAAGCACGCTCAATCGCCCTATATTACGAGTCAGCTTTAGCTAACATTTACGCAGCTCACCGGCCCCACCTGCGCGTTTTTT
This sequence comes from uncultured Collinsella sp., assembly GCA_900544225.1. Lineage (GTDB taxonomy): Bacteria > Actinomycetota > Coriobacteriia > Coriobacteriales > Coriobacteriaceae > Collinsella. The sequence goes on along the minus strand of UQUD01000066.1, from coordinate 6,588 downwards.
AGTAAACCTTGGCATACTCGGCGAACGGTATGAAGATGCCGGCCAGAGGGTATTGCAAACGGTCGCTCCCGTGGTATGTTTTTGCCCGAATCAAACCGGCGCGCATCGTCTGTAGCGTCGGTCAACAGAGAGGAAACTACCATGGCTCATCCCGTAATTGATGCCGACGAGTGCATCGCTTGTGGCGTTTGCGTCGACACCTGCCCCGCTGGCGTTCTGGAGCTCCAGGACGTCGCTACCGTCGCTGACGAGGACTCCTGCGTCGCCTGTGGCGCTTGCCAGGACGCTTGCCCCGCTGGCGCGATCACCGAGATCGTCGAGGAGTAACAACTCCCCACTTGCACACTCAAAAGTACACCGTGCACAAAAAGGAGGCCTCCGCATCGCCGCGGAGGCCTCCTTTTGCATTCGTCGTTACTAGGACAGGTCGTCTTCGTAGGGCATCAGGTCTGCCAGATAGCCCTTCTCCTTGAGTATGGCCTCGATCTCGTCGAGAGTCTGCTCGTCCTCCGCCGCGATGCGATGGAAGTGATAGCCGCTCGTCACCGTTAGTAGCGGGAAACTCTTGCCGCTCTCGATATCGTGCAGGTAGCGCTCAACATCGCGACGATTGCGGATGTCCAGGTCGGCCGTGATCTTACCGTACACGCGGTGATTGACGATCACGTTGAGCACGGCGCCTCCGGCGTCGACGATACTCGTGAGCTCATCGCCCGCCTGCTCCACGCCGTGGCGAACCTTGACCAGGCGCGTGGGCACAGCGGGGCTGCTGGGGGCCTCCTGCAGCACGTAGCCGCGGTTGGTCGCCACGATATCGTGCCCATCGGCGCGCAGCAGGGCGATGTCTTGCACGACAATCTGGCGGCTCACGCCCACCTCACGAGCAAGCGCACTGCCCGAGACGGGGTCTTTGGCTCGCTCGAGCACGCCCATGATGGCACGGCGACGCTCGCGGGCGTCCATTATTTACCGTCCAGCAGACGCAGGTGCTTAAGCGAGAGGTCGAGAATCGGCGCAGAGTGCGTCAATGCCCCCGAGCTAATAAAGTCAACGCCCAGGTCGGCGAGCGCGCGGATATTGCTGGCGTCCACGTTGCCCGAGCACTCGGTCTTGGCGCGACCGGCGATAAGCTCAATCGCGGCAGCCATGTCGTCGTGGGTCATGTTGTCGAGCATGATGATGTCGGCACCGGCCTCCACGGCCTCGCGTACCATGTCCAGGTTCTCGCACTCGATCTCGACCGTCGCGGTAAACGACGCATGGGCGCGCGCCATCTCAATCGCGCGTGCCACGCCACCGGCGGCGTCGATGTGGTTGTCCTTGAGCATGACAGCCGTCGACAGGTTATAGCGGTGGTTGCTGCCACCGCCGATCTCGACCGCGGCCTTCTCAAAGACGCGCATGCCCGGCGTGGTCTTGCGTGTGTCGACGAGCACGGTCTTGGTGTCCTCGAGCGCAGCTGCCATCCGATGCGTGTAAGTAGCGATGCCGCTCATGCGCTGCAGGTAGTTGAGCGCCACGCGCTCGCCCGAAAGCAGTACGCGCGCGTCGCCGCGCACTTGGCCCACGTGGTCGCCGGCGTGCACCTCATCGCCATCGACGACATCAAACAGCACCGAGCTCTGCGGATCCAGCAACTCAAAGGTGCGAGCGAACACGTCCAGGCCGGCGATGATGCCATCGGCCTTGGCGATGAGCTCCACCGTGGCGGGACGCGCCGTGGGGCACACGCTCGCCGTGCTCACGTCCTCAAACGTAATATCCTCGCGCAGGGCCTGCAGGATCAGATCATCGACGACGAGCTTCATGGTAATGGGATTCATGGTCTACTCCTCCACGGCCTGCGTGCCGGCGGCACGGGCCAAATCATCGATTGCCAGGGTGTCGGCGCTCAGGGCGCGATGACGGCCATCGAGCGCGGGATCGCCCGCCTGCTCTACGACCAGTGACTCGCCGGTACGCATGTACCACGCGGCGCGGCGACCCCAGACCAGTGCCTCGAGCAGGCTGTTTGATGCAAGGCGGTTCTTGCCGTGAACGCCGTTGCAGGCCGTCTCGCCCGCGGCGTAGAGCTCGGGCATCGAAGTGCGGCCGTCCTTGTCGACCCACACGCCGCCCATAAAGTAGTGCTGCGTGGGCGTAACGGGAATGGGCTCGTCCAGGATGTCGCGGCCGTCCTCCAGGCAGCGTGCGCGGATGTTGGCGAAGTGCCCGGTCACCACGTCGCGCTCGACGGGGGCAAAGCTCAGCCACTCGTGCTCGGTGCCGTCCTGCTTCATCTGCTCGCGAATGGCGGCGGCGACCACATCGCGCGGCTGGAGCTCATCGGTAAAGCGCTCGCCGGCGGCGTTGAGCAAAATCGCGCCCTCGCCGCGGCAGCTCTCGCTGATCAGGAAGGTACGGCCCGGCTGCGGCGAGAACAGCCCCGTGGGGTGAATCTGCACGTAGTCCAGGTGCTCCATCTTAATGCCATGCTCCTGAGCGATGTAGCAGGCATCGCCCGTGAGCTGCGGGTAGTTGGTCGAATGGTCGTATACGCCGCCGATGCCGCCCGTCGCCCACAGCGTGTGGCGGGCATGGATCTTAAACGGCTCGCCGGCATGCACGCCCTCGGCGGCATTTGCCAGTTCGTCGGCGGGACGAACCGAGTTGTCCTCGTCCACGGGAACGGCAACGACGCCGGTGCACACCGTGGCGCCGTCACGCTCGCCCGTCAGGATGTCGGTCATGGCCACGTGCTCCAAAATCTGCACGTTATCCAGCTTGCGAACGGCCTGGAGCAGCTTGGTTGTGATCTCCTTGCCCGTAATGTCGGCATGGAAGGCAATGCGCGGGCGGCTGTGCGCGCCCTCGCGGGTAAAGTCGAGGCTGCCGTCGGCCTTGCGCTCAAAGTCCACGCCCATGGCCAGCAGGTCGTTAATAACCGAGCGGCTCGAGCGGATCATGATGTCGACGCTCTCGCGGCGGTTCTCGTAGTGGCCGGCGTGCATGGTGTCCTCAAAGAAGGCATCGTAGTCCGAGCCTTCGGGCAGTACGCAGATGCCGCCCTGCGCGAGCATCGAGTCGCACTCATCGATAGCGCCCTTGGAGAGCATGGTCACGCGCGTGCTCATCGGCAGATTGAGGGCCGCGTACAGGCCCGCCACGCCACAGCCGGCAATGACGACGTCGCACTCCATGTCGGGGTATTGTTTGGTTTCCACAGGAATCCTCTCCCTTGTAATGTGACATAAGGGACTGCCCCTCATGTCACATCGTTCTAGCGCGCCGCGTACTCGAGCATGCGGTCGAGCGTAATTTTGGCCTGGTCGGCCGCCTCGTCCGACACGCCGATCTGTACCTCGCCCTCGCCCGTCTCCAGGCATCGCACGAGCTTTTCGAGTGTGATGAGATCCATGTTGACGCAGGTGGGCTGCACCGCGGGAAAATAGAACTTTTTGCCGGTGCCCTCGCAGCGGCGCTCGAGCTCGTAGAGCACGCCGCGGACCGTCACGATGATGAACTCACTCGCGTCCGAATCCTCGGCGTACTTGATGATGCCGGCGGTGGAGCCGATGTAGTCGGCCTCGGCAAGGACGTCGGCCTTGCATTCGGGGTGCGCCAGCACGAGCGCGTCGGGATGCGCCTCCTGCGCATCGACGATCTGCTCGACGGTGATGATGTGATGGCGCGGGCAATAGCCATTGTTGAGGATGACGTGCTTTTGCGGCACCTGCTCGGCTACGAAGCGGCCCAGGTTTTGATCGGGGATGAACAGGACGTGCTGCTGCGGCAGCTCGGACACGATCTTGACGGCGTTGGAGCTGGTGACGCACACGTCGCTCCAGCTCTTGATCTCGACCGTCGAGTTGACGTAGCAGACCACGGCAAGGTCGTCGCCGTACTCGGCGCGCGCCGCATCGACCGTCTCGCGCTTGACCATGTGCGCCATGGGGCAGTCCGCGCCCGGCTCGGGCAGCAGCACGGTCTTGGTGGGGTTGAGCAGCTTGGCGCTCTCGCCCATAAACTCCACGCCGCACAGCACGATGGTCTGCTGCGGCAGGCTCTTGGCGAGCTTTGCCAGGTAGAAGCTGTCGCCGACGTAATCGGCAACGGCTTGGACCTCGGGCGCCACATAGTAGTGCGCCAGGATCACCGCGTCACGTTGGGTTTTTAGTTGCTGAATGGCCTCGACAAGCTCTGCGGGCACCAGTGCCGCGCGCTCCGTTGCCGTCGTTGCCGATGCTAGGCCGGCCGCAATATCGCGCGCAAGCTCCGACGCATCCATGTTCGCGCTCTGTGCCATCAAGGCCCCTCTCTTTTGGCGAATCTTGGGGCTTTAGTATGACACCTAGGTTTACAGCTGACAAGACAGCTGTAAACCTAGGTGTCAAGTTGAAATAAAGATTCAATCATGCGGCAGGTCCATTTTCGAACTGGCAAGCTGAGGATAGTCGAGCTCTCGATAGCGCAGGAGGCATCTTTCGCCACCGCAATACTGCTCGGCGCGAGTTGCGCACCGTGGGGCGCAAACGGGATGTTCCTCCGCGGGCGGCGCGCACCCAATGTGGCAAAATCGAACTACTAAGGGGGCTCGAATGCTCAAGATTATCGCCTGCGACGACGACGTCGCTTTTCTAGATAGACTGCACCGGATGATCGACCGCTGGTCGACCGAGACGGGCACGGCAGTCGACGTTGCGCTCGTCACGCGCGGCGAGGACCTGCTGGCCCGCCATGCTGCATCGCGCGCCGACATCATTCTGCTCGACATGATCATGCCGCTCGTCAACGGCATGGACACCGCGCGGGAGTTGCGCCAATCCGATACCGCTGTGCGTCTGGTGTTCCTCACCTCATCGCCCGAGTTCGCGCTGGAGTCCTATGAGGTCCGCGCCTTCGACTACCTGCTCAAGCCCGTAACGTACGAACGCCTGGCGCAACTGCTCGACGAGCTTTCGAGCATGCGACCCGCCGTGACCGACGAGCTCGTAACCAAAACGTCCTTTGGCTACCATGCCCTGCGCCTGTCCGATATCGAATATGCCGAGGCCCGCAACAAGCACGTGGTATTCCACCTGCGCGACGGGCGCGACATCGAGGCGCTCGAGCCGTTCCGCAACATCGAGGACCAGCTGGCCAAAAACGCAAGCTTCTTTAAATGTCACCGTAGCTACCAGGTCAACCTGCGCAATATCGATCACTTCAACCGTACGGATATCGTCATGCGCTCGGGCGCTTGCATCCCGCTGGCGCGCAGCTGCAAGCAGGGTTTCCAGGATGCCTACTTTGCGGCACGGTTCGAGGGCGGGAGGCGCTAATGCTCCCCACGACCGAGATGATGCTTTGGGCAATTCACCACGCAACAACCCTACTTTTTGGCGTTTTTGCCTCGGCGGCGCTCTGCGGTATCGAGATCAACCGGCGTCATGCGCTTGAGCTCGTGATGGTCGGCGCCGTAACCGGATGCGCATTCGGCCTCGCCAATGCCGTCGGCGGCGAGCTTTTCGCCCGTCAGGTATATCCACTCGTCGTGCATCTGCCGCTCGTCATCTATCTGTGCGCGCGCTATCGCCTGAGCCCGCTGCTCGTTATGCTGGGCGTCACCAGTGCTTATCTGAGCTGCCAGTTCAGCAACTGGATGGGCATCGCCGCGCTCGCCGCCACCGACTCGCAAATCGCGTACTACGTGGCACGCATTATCACCACGGCCGTCGTCTTTGCAATCCTGCTGCATTGGGCCAGCGACATCGGCCCGCGCCTGGCGGTTAAAAGCCCCACCGAGCTCGAGATTCTGCTCATCCTGCCGCTCGTCTATTACATCTTTGACTACGCCACTAACGTCTACACCACGCTCTTCCACTCGGGCTCCGTGGTGACGGTTGAGTTTTTGGCGTTTGCGCTTTGCGCGTTCTACCTTATGTTTCTTGCTGTGTATCTGCGCGAATACGAGGCGAAGGAAATCGCCGAGCGCGAGCGCTGGATGCTCACGACCCGCGACAACGCAGCCATCAAGGAGCTCGAGGCTTGGCGCCAATCTGGACGCGAGCTTTCGGTCCTCCGCCATGACATGCGGCACTTCCTGCGCGGCCTTGCGGCTTTGATCGAGGAGGGCCACATCGACGAGGCGCTCGAACGCATCGACGAGCTCTGCGAGACGAACGACCGCACCGCCGTGCGCCGATACTGCGCCAACGACACGGTCAATATCGCGCTTTCGTCATTTAGCTCCGATATCAACCGAAACGGCATCGCCGCCGATTTGCGCGCCGCCGTGCCCGAGAGCGTCCATGTAGCCGACGTCGATCTGTTTAGCGTGCTCTCTAACGCCCTGGACAACGCCATCGTCGCCGCAAGCGCCGCTCCCCAGGGCAAGCGATTTGTCGAACTGGACCTGCGTTGCGAGGACGGTCAACTGCTCCTTTTGGTCTCCAACACGTTTGGGCGCCCGCCGCGCATGGTCGACGGCATGCCCGTAGCCGGGCACACCGGACACGGCTTTGGAACCAAGAGCATTAAGCTTGCCGTCGAGCGCATGAACGGCAACTGCCAGTTCCGCATCAACGGCGACCGATTTGAGCTGCGCGCCGTGATGTAAGGGCGCGACAA
>UQUD01000065.1 GCA_900544225.1 uncultured Collinsella sp. | reverse complement strand
CGGGCGTGCTGCGCATGCCGGTCGATGTCGCCGCGGCGGCGTGCAGGGCGGCGCACGAGGCTGGACTTCCTGTTATGGCTCATGTCGAGAGCACCGAGGGCGTGAAGGCCGCGCTTGAGGCCGGCGTTGACACGATTGAGCACGGCGCTCCGTTGACGCCCGAGATCATGGAGCTGTACCGCGGCGCCGCGGGTACGCAGCTCGAGGGACGTGCGCCGAGTGTGACTTGCACCATTAGCCCGGCGCTGCCGTTTGTGTTGCTCGACCCGGAAAAGACCCATTCGACCGACACGCAAAAGAAGAACGGCGACATCGTGTGCTCGGGCATCATCGAGAGCGCTCGTGCGGCGCTAGAAGCCGGTATCAAGGTAGGCCTGGGCACGGATTCGAGCTGCCCGTTCGTGACCCAGTACGACATGTGGCGCGAGGTGGCCTATTTTGCCAAGTATGTCGGCGTGAGCAACGCCTTCGCGCTGCATACGGCTACGCAGGTCAATGCCGAGCTGCTGGGGCTGGGCGGCGAGACCGGCACAATCGAGTGCGGTAAGGCCGCCGATATCCTGGTGACGCGCGAGAACCCGCTCGATGATCTGTGTGCGCTGCGTGAGCCAATGCACGTGATGTGCCGCGGCAACTTGGCGCGCAAACTGAACGTGAAGCGTATCCCCGAGGTTGATAACGAGCTTGACGCGATTATGGCCATGCCTGCTGAGGCGCTGGCCGAGGAGCTTGTCCGCGACGGCGTGGCATAGGTGTGGCAAGGGGACGGTCCCTTTGCCATAATCAAAAAAGCCGAGGTCTCAGCGCGAGGCCTCGGCTTTTTCTGTCCCATGGTATGGCGGCTACGAGCGCGTCTCCATCTTGGCGTGGCACTTGGGGCAGGTGACGCGGATCTTGCCTTTGCCCTTGGGGACGGAGAGCATCTGGCCGCAGTTGGGGCACTTGAGATATGCCGTGGTCTTGCGACCCTTCCACATCTTCTTGGCCGTGCGCTTGGCACGCTCAAAGTCTTCCTTGCTCGTTCCGGCCGCGCGTGAGGTGCTGGCCGCTGCGGCCCCGCCGCCCAAGCTGGCGACGAACTTGCCCAAGCCGGGAACATTGGCAGTTGCGGCGACAAAGGTCTCGTTCTCCTTGCGACGTGCATCGATGTTTTTGGACAGGCCGCGCAGCACGCCAATTACGATGACGGCGATGGCGATCCAGCTGAGCCACTGGATGCGGGCTATCGATCCGATCATCGCGATGATGATGCCGGCAAAACCCATTACGATGGTGAGCTCGTCAGCGCCATTGCGTCCTTTCATAAAGTCATTCATGCAAATTGCCTTTCGTTCGATATACTGCACGCCTTTATACCCGATTTAGAGCAAGAAGGACAGGTTAATCTGCACCAAGGTGGTGCAAACATACCTGTCCCCGGAACACCAAGACGGTGCAAAGAAGTCTGTCCCCAATGCCCCAATTACTTGGAGAGCTTGTCGACAACGTGTTCGATCTCGGCGAGCTTGGCGGCCTTTAGGTCTTCGTCGCCCGATTCGATTGCCGAAGTCACGCAGCCCTCGATATGCGCCTTGAGCACGTCGGCGTTAATGCGCGCGAGGAGTGCCTGCGTGGCCATGAGCTGCGTGGAAATATCGACGCAATATCGGTCCTCATCGACCATCCGCAAGATGCCGTCGATCTGGCCGCGCGCCGTCTTGAGCATGCGGGTCACCGATTTGTGGTCTGCCATCATGGCGGGTCCTCGTTTCTGGTCAGTCTTCCAAATACCCCGCCCTCAGTTGCGGTGGAATAGTTCCTGTTTTAGCGCCTCAAGCCTTCAAACAGGAACTATTTCACCGCTACTTCTGAAGGGTTGGTTGAGTGGCGGTTGCTGAGCGGCTATGTCAGCCGGCAGTGGTGCCTGTTGGTGCGGCAGCTGCTACGCGGCGGCCACGGACAGGGCGTGGAACTTCTCGCCCGCGGCCTCGACGGCGGCGGCGAGCTGCTCGGCGGTCACGGTGTCGGCGCACTCCACCTGGACGGTCTGGGTCTCGTGATCGGCGTCGGCGTCGGTCACGCCGGCAACGTTGAGCAGCGCAGTCTCGACGGTGGCATCGCAGTGGCCGCACATGAGGCCAGACGTTTTAACGATGTAGTTCATGATTATCTCCTTTTCGTTGAGTACCTAAAGTTGCGGTGGAATACGGACTAAATAGCGGTTTAGCTAAGCATGTTACGCCTTATTTCACCGCAACTGATGGTTTAAAGGTTCGAAGGCGCAGCGCATTGCTTACGACGCAGACACTCGACAGGCTCATGGCCGCGGCGCCAAACATCGGCGAGAGTTGCCAACCGGTGAGGGGGAAGAACACGCCCGCGGCGAGCGGAATGCCGATGCCGTTGTAGAACAGCGCCCAGAACAGGTCCTGCTTGATGTTGCGAATCGTGGCGCGCGACAGCTCAATGGCGCGGGCGACGTCCATGAGGTCGCTGCGCATGAGCACCACGTCGGCACCCTCCTTGGCGATGTCGGCACCGGTACCGATCGCAAGGCCCACGTCGGCGCGCGCCAGGGCGGGGGAGTCGTTGATGCCGTCGCCCACCATGGCGACCTTGCCGCCCGCATCCTGCAGTTCGCGCACGTGGCGTTCCTTGTCGGCGGGCAGGACGTCGGCGATGACCTGCTTGCTGCTCAGTCCCACGCGGCGGGCGATTGCTTCGGCCGTCACACGGTTGTCGCCGGTGAGCATGCACACGTCGACGCCGAGCTTGTGGAGCGCGGCGATGGCCTCGGCGCTCGTCTCTTTGACCTCGTCAGCCACGGCGATGGTACCGACAAGCTCGCCGTTCTTGGCAAAGAACAGCGGTGTTTTGCCCTCGGCGGCGAACTGTTCGGCAAGGCCGGCGGGAACCTTCGCGCCCAGCTCGTCCATCAGGCGCACGTTGCCGGCGGCGATGACATTCTGCCCCTCGCGCGCCGTAACACCACGACCGGGCACGGCGGCAAAGTCCTCGACCATGCGCGCGACAATTCCGCGCGCCTCGCACTCGGCCATAATCGCCTCGGCCAGCGGGTGCTCGCTTGAGCGCTCCAGCGCAGCGGCCAGCTTGAGCAGCGCCTTTTCGCTCATGGCGGGCGAGCCGTCAGTGCGCGTGGCTACCACGATATCGGTCACGGCAGGCTTGCCGCGGGTGACCGTGCCCGTCTTATCGAGCACCACGGTGCCCACGCTGCGCAGGTTCTCCAGCGCCTCGGCGCTCTTGAACAGAATGCCCATCTCGGCGCCCTTGCCGGTGCCTACCATAATGGCGACGGGCGTGGCCAGGCCGAGCGCGCACGGACAACTGATCACCAGCACGGCCACGGCAGAAGTGAGCGCCTCGTTCACGCTGCCGGTCAGTGCCATCCACACCGCAAAGGTCACGATCGAGATCACGAACACCACGGGCACGAACACGCCGGCGACTTTGTCGGCCATGCGGGCGATGGGCGCCTTGGTGGCGTTGGCGTCCTCGACGAGCTTGATGATCTTGGCGAGCGATGTCTCGGCGCCCACCCGCGTGGCGCGGAAGGTAAACGAACCGGTGCGGTTGACGGTGGCGGCGTTGACGGTGGCACCGGCGGTCTTTTCCACGGGGATGGACTCGCCGGTGAGCGCACTCTCGTCCACGGCCGAGCTGCCCTCGAGCACCACGCCATCGACGGGGATGGACTCGCCGGGGCGCACGCGCAGGACCTGGCCGGGAAGGATGCTGTCGACGTCGACGGTGGTCTCGCTGCCGTCCTCTGCCACGACGGTCGCGGTCTTGGGCGCCAGGTCGATGAGCGCCTCGATAGCGCCGCCGGTCTTGGACTTGCTGCGCGTCTCGAGGTATTTGCCCACGGTGACGAGCGACAGGATCGTGCCCGCGCTCTCAAAATAGAGGTTGTCCATGCTCGTCATCATGGCCTCGTGTACCTGACCCGTGGCCAGCTGGTCGGCCATGATAAACATGGCATAGAGCGACCAAGCGATGGAGGCGGTGGCGCCCACGGCAATAAGGGCGTCCATGGTGGGCGCGCCGTGTACGAGTGATTTGAAGCCGTTGATAAAGTACGCATCGTTGACGTAGACGATGGGGATGAGCAGGACGAGCTCAGTGAGGGCGAGCGTCATGCTGTGGGTATGGTCGGTGAAAATGCCGGGCAGCGGCCAGCCGAGCATGTGCCCCATGCCTATGTAGAACAGCGGGATGAGGAATACGATCGAGACGATGAGGCGGGTGCGCATGGCAGAGGCGGCGGCCTCCAATTTTTTGGTGGGCGACTCCATGTGGGCGGCGCCGGACCTGACTTGCGCACTGCCGTTTGAGCCGGCGGCACCGGTGCCCGCATCGACGGGCGAGGCCGAGTAGCCGGCACGGTCGACGGCGGTGCAGATATCGTCGGGGGAGACCTGCGCAGGGTCGTAGTCGACCATCATGGAACCGGCGAGCAGGTTGACCGCGACGCTTTGGACGCCGTCGAGCTTACTCACGGCACGGTCCACGTGCGCCTGGCAGGCGGCGCATGTCATGCCGCCCACGTCGAACTTATCTTGAGCCATGGATTCTCCTTTCCGTGGTTCGGTGTTTGAATTGTTAACCTGCCGATACTATACACCCATACCCCCTGGGGGTGTCTAGCAATAGTCGGAATGTATGACTTTTCATTACAGATGAGGGTGGCTGCTCAATCGGTGGCCGTCTCTGCCAAACATCTCAATCTGTAACGTCTGGACCGGTTTTTGAACCATAGCTGGTACAGATTTAGACGAACATTTCGGCCGAAAACTAACGTCTCGATCTGTAACATCTAGACCCCGGTTTGCCGAGTATTTGTTACAGATCAAGACAAACAGTTGGCAGGAAACTCAATGTCTCAATCTGTAACATCTGGCAGGAAATATGACCTCTAACTGTTACAGATCGAGACGGACCGTCCGCGGTCAACTCAAATGTCTTGATCTGTAACATCTAGAGAGGTTTTTGACCGCTTACTGTTACAGATTGAGATGTTGTCTCGCGGGGTTGGGGTTTGTCTCGATCTGTAACATTTAGACCCGTATCTGCCGAGCTAGTGTTACAGATCGAGACAATTGCCGGGGTGGGGTCCCGTCACGGCAAGACGCCCGCTGCCTAGATGCAGAACCCGGGGATCACACAGGTTCGCTTGTTTGGCTTTTCCGCAGGCGTTGCGTACGTAAAGACGTCGCCGTCGTGTCCCACGCGATTCATATAGAGTGTGCCTTCGCTCTCCGATGTGTCGGGACTCGCCGTTCGTTCCCACCAACAGGTGTCCTTGCCCTTCCACTGGCGAACCAACATCTCGTTCGTGGTATACGGACTCACCTTAAGCTCGCGGAACAGCTGGTACTCCTTGCCCTCGCCGTTATAGATGTCGGCCAAGTAGTGAAAGTCCTCGACAAATGACTCGGGCGGTTGCGTACCGCACAGCTCGACCATGGCGGGCAGCCAAAGGGTTGCGGGCAACTCGCTCAGGCACGATGCGCTTCTGGTGGCGCCAACGTTATTCGAGATCTTTTTGACAGATTTGATGAGTGCGCGCAGCTCGTTGGGCAGCAGCTTAAGGCCGTCGCTATCGAGCCATTCCCGCAGCTCGCAATCTGCCCAGCCGGCGCTCGGCGGTTCAGCCGCAGCATCGCGCTCGGCAATACCCGCGTCGAACATAAACGTCAGCCCGGCCTTGCCCGTACCGTCTAGAAGCTCGTCGTGACGGATGCCCACAAGCTGCGCGCCGACGTGCAGCCCGTTGGTGAGCCTCACGCGCTTGGTGCACGGATAGGGGATGTGCCCATCGGCATCGAGCAGATGGTAGCGCTTTGCAATCTCGCGTGCCTCGCTACGGGTCTCGGCGGCCTTAATCTTGAGCGAAATCTCCTGCAGCTGATCCCAGGTGTAGTCGTCAAGCGAACTGCGGATGCCGTCCAGGTAGTCGGGGATGCCAAAGCCATGGGTTGCCGCCCCGATAACGCCGAGCCCCGCAACGGCCGCGACAACGCCACCGATAATAAAGCGGCGGCGGGTCATGGCATCGTGCCGGGCCTGCTCCAGGATCTCTCGCGCGCGCTCGCCGGCGACGTCGACCTTAAGGTGCGTGCCAGAATCGATATCAATCGCGGCCTCGTCTCCTGCGCCTTCGCGGCCCTCGGATTCGGCATCGGTGAGGTATGCCGAGAGCACCTCGAGCATCTGCTGCTCGGTGGGACGATCGCACTGCTCGACTGAAATGCCTTTCATGATGATCTGGACGAGCGCTTCGTCGTCATTGCATCGCGGCTCGAGCGGCGCCGGCTTGGTCTTGGTCTTTATGAGGTAGAACGAGCCGGTTGCCGCGGCACCCGTCGACTCGACATCAAACGGCTTGCGACCGCTGTAGAGCTGATACAGAATGCTCGAAAGCGCGTAGACGTCGATTGCGGGCGAGCGGCGAAGGGCCGCGATGCCTTCGATATCCTGCGTGAGCATCTCGGGTGCGGCGTATGCGGGCGTGGCAAAGCGCCAGATGTCGGCGCGCCGGGTGATCGTGTCATCGCCGAGGGCCATGGTCGCGGAGCCCATGTCGATGAGGCAGGGGTCAAAGGAGCAATCGACGATCTGCTGCTCGAGCGTTCGACTGGTGGTACGGAACATAATGTTGGCGGGCGACAGGTCGCGATGGACGACCGGATTTACGAGTCCCTGGGTCATCAGGAGTGCGCGAAGCACGGCGTTTCCAACGGCGGCCACCATCTGGGTGGTTAGCCCGCCCGAGACATCGTGCGGAAGCAAGGGCAGCGCCTGCTTGAGCGAGGTGCCCTCGACCCACTCCATGAGGATGAGCGGGTCGTCCTCGCACGATCCATAGCCATAGACGCGTGGAAATCCGCGCAGGTGCGAGACGGTGCACAGATGACGGTACTCCTCGAACAGCGCGGCGGTGTTGGCCAGGTGCGCAGCCGCTTGCTCGGCGGAGCGATCGGGGGCTTGGCCGGAAAGGATGGCGTTGTCCTTGAGCAGCTTGACGGCAAAGACCTCGCCGCTTGTGTTGGTCGCGCGAAGCACGTGTCCGATATTGCCGCCGTCGCGGTATGCCGTCTGAAGAATAAGCGTCATAAACCGTCGCTTGGCGTCGTCCTCGGCGCTGGGGTCGACCGCCACGGCGGTGTCGAACGTGTCGAGACGGATGAGTTTGTCGCCAGGGGCGCTATCGGTAGTATCCATGGCGTTCCTTTGTCTGGCATGGGTTGCCGCGCGTATACGCGAGCAGTGCGGATATCGGTAAAGTACCATGATAGCCGCACTGCCCACGTATACCGCTGAGTATTGTCGTTTACGACGCAGAAGGTAGAAGACGAAAGACGGACGGTGACCGTCTTTCGATCGCCGTCCGCGCTAGTCCACAATGACAAGGAATGTCGTGTAGAGGCCCAGATGAAGTCTGTCGCTGTTGGCGATTTCCACGGGGGGATAGACTTTGCCGGGCTCTCGTTGGTCGCGGGGCGGCTCGATTACGATATCGCCGTCGCCTGCGCCCGATTCGAGCACCGTGCCGTTGGTCGATCCAAGGCCCTGGGCGTACCAGTGCTCACCCTCAAGCCAAATGCGAAGATGCTCGCGCGATGCGTCGGCGCCCACATCGGTGATGCTGGGCGAGGTTTTGGGCAAAGAGCCAATCACGGTGCCGCGCGGATCGCGTGTGAGTGGATGGATTTGCATGTCGACGCAGTTGTCGGCATGTGTCCTGAGCAAACCGAGGTTGGGGGCGACGAAGCGTGGCTGCTCCAGGCTGCTCATAAAGCCACGTCCGACGGTAGTTTCGGTGGTGCCAAAGTGCCCGCCCGTCTTGCTGTCGCAAAAGCGCTCGACGGTGGCCACGCCTTGAACGGGATCGGCAAGTGCGCCCGTCGCCACAAAGAGCATCAAGAAGAGCGTGCTTTTTTCGCGGGGGCTGTGGTCATCGGAGCTGTTGATACGCCCCAAGGCATTGGCGTAGAGGCGGTCGTCGAGGTCATAATCGGCGAGAATCGACATCATGCCTTGGGCCGCCGGGCCGCTGTAATGCTCGGATATTTCCTGATAGGCGCGATCGCCTCCGCCGAGCTTGTTGCTAATGGCGGCGGCAAGGTTAAGCGTGGAGACGGTAAGGTCATTGTAGATGCCCGGCGCACACTGATCGGGCTCTCGGTGGACGATGTAGCGAGTGAGGTACGAGCGGTTGGTAGAGCATTTGTCGAGCAGGGTACTGCCCGCATACGAATTGCCGTTGATGAGCATTCGCGCAATCTCGAGATGCTTGAGACCGCCGAACGATCGGATGTCGTTGTAGAGGACCGAGCACGGTGTTTCCGCCGCCATGGCTGCCTCCCCAGATAACTTTAATGACGTACTGCAAACATGTTAGGAAATGGCTACGCTCAAAGCGTACCGACTCGAAAAATGTTGCGCAACGCTTTGCATAACTATCGAGACATTATAGGGCATATACGCCAAGTTGCAGGATGGCTGCAAGCGACACATTTTGAGAGGTTGTGCCCTATGGAATGCCCTTATTGCGGTGCATTGTTGCCCGATGACGCTAGTTTTTGCTCTGAGTGTGGATCGCCTCTTGCCGCGCCCTCGTCGACTGCGCCCGTTTCCGAAGATCCCTATACTACGCCCCAGACCGTGTCACAGAGCCCTGCCTTTTCTTGGCGCGACGGCGAGGCCGCTACGGCGGCAACGGTGGAGTTACCTAAGGCGGATGCTGCCTCGAAAGCAGACGAGCAGCCGGTGGCGGCACCCGGCGCGTTTGAGCCCGCTGTGCCCGAATCCGATTCGGACGCCACGCGTGTAGTCGATCCCTTGTCAGACTTTGGCACTACGATCGAGGACGTGGAAACTGAGCCTGCCTGCCATGCCGATTTTGGTTCTACGCCGCTCAGTGAGGAAGAGCAGCTCGAGCAGGACCGCGAGAGCCTCAAGACGGCCAAGGCCGAGTACAAGCTAGCACGCAAGCGCCTGGGCAAGTCGTATGCGCCCGCCATCGCCGCCGGCGTTATTGTCGTTGCCGCCTTGTGCGCGGGAACCGGCTGGGTGGGCTACTCATATGGTTTGGCTCATCCGCAAAATACGGAGCAGATTCAAAAGCTCAAGAAGCAGCTTGAATCTTCCAAGGACGAACTCACAAAAACGCAAGACGAGCTCGATCAGACAAAGTCCGACCTTAAGGATGCTAAGGCGGAGCTCAAGACCGCAAGCAAGAACGGCGGGGACGCCAGCTCCGATGCCGAGGGCTCTTCCACGACGGGCAATGCGACCTCGTCGACCACCACGACCTCCGGTAGCACAGCGAAGCTCAACATCGATAAGCCCACGAGCTTTGCCAACACCACGTGGCGCGGAGCACTTAAGGAGACGGGCAACTCTTGGGGCCATACTTGCTACGGCGCGAGCAAAAACGACCTTGTGATTGTGTTTAAGAGCATCAGCGATTCCGGCGAAGTGGTTGCAGACATCTCGGCCACGCTGCATGCCCACGATACCTACAACGCCGAAAAAACCGTCGCCCAATCCGATGGTGACGACTATCGCACCTACACGGACGTCACCGGCACGTTTGTTAGAAACAGGGGTTTTGAGTTCTCGCTTCCCGTCGAGGAGGAGGGCTGCGACCTTACGGTTACGGGTGTTCCTAAAAAGAAGAACGGCAAGTACTACCTGAATGCCACAGTCGAATCGGGAGACGGCGCCGTTACCATGGGAACGCGCATCACGGATTCCTTTGAACTTTTGATTTCCTAGTACCTCGTATTGTCAGCGTGCGATGCATGGCGGCGGGGGCGGGCGCGGCTTTATTGAGAGTTGCGCCCGCCACCGCTTTTTGCAAATGGGTCTATTTACTGACTTGGTTTTTACTGCCGGCTAAAGTATGCCGGCAGATGCGAGGACGAGTATAACCACGATTGCTGCCAGGGCAGCAATCACCATCGTGAGTGCCATCGAGCGTTGACGTTTGACGGCAAGGCGCGCGCGACGCATGGACTCGGCGCTGCGGACCGTCTCGGTGTATGGGGTTGGCCGAGACGCGGGCCGCGCCTGTGCAACCGTGCGGGTGGGGACGGTGGC
>UQUD01000064.1 GCA_900544225.1 uncultured Collinsella sp. | reverse complement strand
TTAGTAGTCGAACTGGTGGTAGTAGCGGCGGTACTTGAGGTTGTGCTTGGTGACCAGCTCGTAGTTGCGCGCGAGGCGGTCGGTGGTCAGCACGGACAGGATCCAGGGGGACACGATGACGCGGAAGTCGTCGTCCAGGCCCGGAATCGCGTACTCGGCGGTGTCGATGATGACGTAGTCCTCGTCGCCGGTCACGCCGCTGGTGAGGAAGGCGCGGACGCGCTCGTCGAGGGCGCGGCACTCGTCCTCTCCCATGAACAGGAACACCGGGACGCCGGGCTCGAGCAGCTCGAGCGTGCCGTGGAAGAAGTCGTGCGAGGTGATGTGGCGGATGCGCTTCCACTGCATCTCCTCGAGCAGGCACATGGAGTACAGGATGGTCTCGCCCCACAGCGCGCCCGAGCCGATGAACATGGTGTAGTCGGCCAGCGCGTACTTCCTGGCGAGCTCCTCGGCGCGCGGCTCGAAGCGCTTGCGGATGTCGAGCATGTCCTTCCAGACGTCCTTCGTCTGCTCGATGAACAGGTCGAACTTGGGGAAGCAGCCGCGGCGGTTGAGCAGGCGCAGGCCGAAGCAGTCGGCGAGGTAGTAGCCCTTCTCGCAGCCGCCGGCGCCGTGGTCGGAGGCCATCATGACGCAGTTCTCGGCGCCCACGGCCTGCCCGATCTTGCCCTCGGGGTTGGTCATGGCGAAGACGCGCACGCCCATCTCCCTCATCTTGCCGACGGCCTCGAGCACCTCGGGGGTGGTGCCGGACTCGGAGGCGGTCAGCACGACGGACCTGTCGGTCATGCGCTTGTGGCCCATGACGTTCCACTCGGCGGCGTGGATCAGGTAGACCTCGAGGTCGCGGTCGCCGAACTTGTTCATGAGGTACTCGAGCTGCATGAACTCGTCCCAGGTGCCGCCGACGCCCATCAGGAAGACGGCGTCGTAGCCCTCCTCGTGCACGCGGTCGGCCAGGGCGGTCATCTTCTTGCCGGCCTCGTAGACGTTCCTGCCGTCCTCGAGGTAGCCCTCCTGGTCGAAGTGCATGATCTCGATCTTCTCGGTCTCCTTCATGTGTGTCCTCCCATCACATGTGCGCAATTCTATACATCGCGCTTCTTGCTGATACCAATTATAGCCATACGATTGCTTGTTATTTAATACCAATCCAAACTCACGGAGATTTGCGGCGAACGGTCGGTTTCCTCGCCCGAGTGGTATTACAACGCCAATAGTTGTCTATTTCGAGCGCTACTGCCAACGGGTTCCCCACAACTCGCCAGCTATAAAAGCGTTGCGCCAGACCCGCCCAAGCGTTTCCGGCGCAACCGCGCAGTTTAGTTATTCGGCTTCCATCTCCGCTGTCACACGGCGATACATCTCGATAACCTGAGTCGTCGCCTTGGACGGATCTTGATAGTAGCGGCCATCACACGTCTCGGCCGAGACATAGCCCGTATAGCCGTGGCGCATGAGTGCCTCGAGGTCGGCACGCATATCACGCTCGCCGTCGCCCCAGGCAAGATGCGTCGTGCCGCCGCCCACATCTACAAAGTGGGTGTGAACGATCTTGTCGCCCAAAACCTCAAAGTAGCCGTCGATCGTGTCGCCGGCAACTTCCATGGCGCCAAAGTCGATACAGGCCTTCAGGTTGGGACGATCGACCGCCTCGAGGATGCGCGCGACATCCTGTGCCGTATTGACCAACACGGACTCCGACGGCTGCAGGGCCTCGAGCGCGACGCGAATACCGCGCGTATCGGCGTAGTCGCACACCGAGCGCAGCATGGCAACGCTGCGGGCCCAGGCGTCCTCAGCCGGCTCGTCCAGATAGGCCCAACCACTCGTCACCAGAATCTGCGGCACGCCCAACTCAACGGCAACGTCGATCACATTCTTAAAGTACGAGAGGATGCGTTTTTGGCCCGCCTCACCGCGCACCGCGACGTTCCATGGCTTGGGGTTGTTCTGCTCGGGGCACACGCACACGATCTTGATACCGTATTGGGCGGCAAGATCGCGAATCTTATCCACCGAATCGTGCTCATGGCAATCCACATACAGGTGCATCGAGCCGGTCCATAGCTCGATATTGCGATAGCCGGCCTCACCTGCAGCCTTAAAAAACGTCTCGATGCTGTAGTAACGATGGTTGATGTTCATGAGCGAAAGCTCGGGTACGACCATAGCCCTCCCCTTTCGTACGGAGTTTTAAAAAACAGGGGGCCGCCGCAGATGCGACAAGCCCCCCAAAGATCGACGCAACCGTTAGACGCGATGGAAGCGCGATTCGAACATATTAGGCAAGCACGCCAAAGTAAGCGCCGATGATGCCCACGACCATGGTGCAGAGGATCAGGACCATCGGGTTGATCTTCTTGGAGAGCAGCCAGTAGTAGAGCCAGAAGGCGGCCATACCGAGCATACCGGGCATGATGCCGTCCAGGATGTCCTGGAGAGTCTGGGCGGAGTCGCCCTGACCAATGGCGATGGGCAACGAAGCCCAGAACATGTCCTTGCTCATGGCGCCGACGACCATAACGCCGACAATGCCGACGCAGGCCATGATCTTTTGCATCAGGCCGGTCTTCTGAGCCTCGTCGAGGAAACCAATGCCTAGCTCATAACCCTTGATAGCGCCAAAGATACGAATCAGGAACGCCGGGATGTTGTAGACGAGCAGGAAGGCGATGGGGCCAAAGACGTTGCCGGCCTGGCACAGGCTGATGCCCACGGCAGCGGCGACGACGCGCAGGGTGGACAGGAAGAAGGAGTCACCCAGGCCGGAAAGCGGACCCATGAGGGCGGCCTTGATGTCGTTGACGCTCTCGGGCTCAACCTCGCCACGAGCGACCTTTTCTTCCATGGCCATCGCGATGCCACCCACGAAGGGAGCGAGCTGCGGGGTGATGTTGAAGAATGCGCTGTGACGATGCAGGGCCTCGGCGTAATCATCGGGACGGCCGGCATAGATCTTCTTGAGCATGTTGGCGACCATCAGGCAGAAGGCAATGTTCATCTGCTTGTAGTAGGTCCAGGAGAATTCCATGCCCAGGGCGCCGGTGTTCACGGCGCTCTTAATGAGGTCGGAGCGAGTAATCTGGTTCTCGGAATTAGAAGTCATCGTCCTCATCCCCTTCCACAGAAAGCTGGGACTGGGCGCCACCAAGGCCCAGCAGGTCGTACTTATCGATGCCGATGATGATTGCGATCAGGGCGACGCCGAGGACGGGCACGTTGGCATAGGAGCACAGCAGGAAGCCCAGGAAGTAGAACGGCACGAGCTGCTTGGTAAGCACCAGACGGCCGAGCATGGCGAAGCCCATGGCAGGCAGGATGTTGGCTGCGACGCCAAAGCCATCGAGGACGAACGTCGGGATGAAGTCGAGCAGGCCCTGAACAGCGTCGGCACCCAGATAGAAGGAGACCGAGCACAGGATAAAGGCCAGGACGACAATCACGAGACCGATAATCCAGTGCATAGCGTAGATACCCTTGAGGTTACCCTTGCTGGCAAAGACGTCGGCACGGTCGACCAGAAGGGGCATACCGGCGTTGACGACGTTCTTAATGGCCAGGCACAGAGTGGCGATGGGCATCGCGAGCGCGATAGCGGCCTCGGTGCTCTGACCCAGCTGAATAGCGAAGGCGCAGGCGAGCACACCGCCAATCGTCTCATCGGGCGGCACGTAAGCGCCGATGGAGATAGAACCCATGAAGAGCAGCTCGAGGCTCGCACCGATGGCGAGGCCGGACTGCAGGTCCCCGAGGACTATGCCGACGAGCGGGCACAGAACGATCGGGCGGAACGCATAGAGCGTACCGAGCTGATAATCGAGCTTACCGAAGGCAGCGATAAGTCCGATGAGGATCGCTTGAACAAGCATTGTTCCTCCCTTTGATCCCTCTTGGATCCGCGCGGCGATTCCCGACTTGTCAGCGCGCCCTTTTCCATGCCGACAATCGCCCAGACAGATCCAGCTTGTACCGGTGTGCTGTTAACACCTAAACCGGTGCAAATGATTTGATACCAATTATATAGTCATGCGAAAACTATTTAATACCAATCGCTCAACGGGCGTGTACTCCCGGTGAACGGTAGATGGGGGTAACGGGTAAAGCGTTTATCCGGTACGCCCACGAATAGGGGCGGCGCCGTGCGCGCCGCCCGTGGTTCCCAATTAGAGGGCGCTTAGGGCATCGACCTTGGGGTCGTCGGCCAGAGCGCGAATCTCGACCTCGACACCGCGGCCGACGAGCTCGCGAATGTCCTCTTCCTCGGCAGCAGTCACAAAGATCTGGCGGGAGATCTTACGGGCATCGGGACGCTGCTCGTCCTTGGACTTGGTGTTGCCCAGGTTGATGGAGGTGATCTGCGGGCAGCCGTCGACAAGCTGCTTGGCCTCGGCGATGCTGGCGACGCAGATGATCATCTTGTACTTATCGGTAACACCGGAGTTGATGGCCTCGATGGCGTGCTCCATGTCCTTAATGACGAGCTTGACGTTGGCCGGCTTTCCCATCTTGAGCGTAGTCTTCCAGACGGGATCGTTGGCAACCTTGTCGCCAACGCAGAAGATGCAGTCGGAGCCCAAGCCCTGGACCCAAGAGACGGCCACCTGGCCATGAAGCAGACGATGGTCGACGCGAAGCAGTTGAATCATGATTGACCCCCAAAGGTCTCATGCCGGAAACCCGGCCCCATTAATAGCAGGCGGTGACTAGAACTCTTCCTCGTCATCCGCATCGGTCAGCAGGTCGTTGACAAACTTGACGCGCGTGTCGTCAGCCGCGAGGATCTCGCGGATAACCTGATCGGCGGGAGCCTCCTGGTCCGAAAAGAGCAGCTGGATCAGCAGCGGCAGATTCATGTTGGCAACCAGGTAGGTGTTGGGGCGCGTCTGGACGATCTTGGTGAACTCGTTGTTGACGCTGCCGCCAAACAGGTCGGTGCACACGATTACGTCGTCGGCGGGGTCGAAGGTCGCCAGGAGCTTGGCGGCCTCCTCGGCGACGTCGGTGCGGCCGTCGACAAACATCGACAGGTCGTGGACGTTATCGCGCGCGCCCGAGAGCAGCTCGGTGCTCTCTTTGATGCCGGTCGCAAAATGCGCGTGGCTGGCAAAGATGTATTGCCTCATTGCGGTTTCCCCCAAATGAAATTAGTAGTCGAACTGGTGGTAGTAGCGGCGGTACTTGAGGTTGTGCTTGGTGACCAGCTCGTAGTTGCGCGCGAGGCGGTCGGTGGTCAGCACGGACAGGATCCAGGGGGACACGATGACGCGGAAGTCGTCGTCCAGGCCCGGAATCGCGTACTCGGCGGTGTCGATGATGACGTAGTCCTCGTCGCCGGTCACGCCGCTGGTGAGGAAGGCGCGGACGCGCTCGTCGAGGGCGCGGCACTCGTCCTCTCCCATGAACAGGAACACCGGGACGCCGGGCTCGAGCAGCTCGAGCGTGCCGTGGAAGAAGTCGTGCGAGGTGATGTGGCGGATGCGCTTCCACTGCATCTCCTCGAGCAGGCACATGGAGTACAGGATGGTCTCGCCCCACAGCGCGCCCGAGCCGATGAACATGGTGTAGTCGGCCAGCGCGTACTTCCTGGCGAGCTCCTCGGCGCGCGGCTCGAAGCGCTTGCGGATGTCGAGCATGTCCTTCCAGACGTCCTTCGTCTGCTCGATGAACAGGTCGAACTTGGGGAAGCAGCCGCGGCGGTTGAGCAGGCGCAGGCCGAAGCAGTCGGCGAGGTAGTAGCCCTTCTCGCAGCCGCCGGCGCCGTGGTCGGAGGCCATCATGACGCAGTTCTCGGCGCCCACGGCCTGCCCGATCTTGCCCTCGGGGTTGGTCATGGCGAAGACGCGCACGCCCATCTCCCTCATCTTGCCGACGGCCTCGAGCACCTCGGGGGTGGTGCCGGACTCGGAGGCGGTCAGCACGACGGACCTGTCGGTCATGCGCTTGTGGCCCATGACGTTCCACTCGGCGGCGTGGATCAGGTAGACCTCGAGGTCGCGGTCGCCGAACTTGTTCATGAGGTACTCGAGCTGCATGAACTCGTCCCAGGTGCCGCCGACGCCCATCAGGAAGACGGCGTCGTAGCCCTCCTCGTGCACGCGGTCGGCCAGGGCGGTCATCTTCTTGCCGGCCTCGTAGACGTTCCTGCCGTCCTCGAGGTAGCCCTCCTGGTCGAAGTGCATGATCTCGATCTTCTCGGTCTCCTTCATTCCCGCTCCTTTCACGAGCAGTTTGAATTGTCGCACGGAATGGACAGGCTTGCCGCCCCGTCTCGCCGCTTAACCTTGTGGACATCTTGGCCCCAAGCTCAACAATTCAAAGGTTCTTAATACCAGTGAACGATTACAGGTTAGCCGTTTTTAATACCGATTTTTTGATTTCATCCTCCCCTCTCGGTAGACGGTCAGTTTTTGCCGTTCATCGGTCATGCGACACATGTCCGTAAAAAAATGAGCACCCCGCCGTGCACGAGGATGCTCTAGACGCTAATAGTTGTAGGTATATCCGCCGGCATCACCGCGGTTAAAAGACTTGGCATGCTCGATCGCCTGCCCACTCGAGTCATAGGTCATGCATTCCAGTACGAGCGCCAGGTCGCCCGGCTCAAGATTGAGCAAACTCGCATCGCGTGCGCCCAGCGCTTCAATATCGAGTTTCTCAATCGACTTGTCCGGTTTGCGCCCCAACATGTCGTAGGTCTCGAACAGGCTGAAGACCGAAATGTCCACGTCTTCGATGCCCGGAAACAGCAGACACGGAATCAGCGTCATCTCAATCGACACGGGCTCCCCATCAATGCAGTTGAGACGGCGCACCGAGTAAAGCAGATCGTCCTCGGCGATGCCAAACAGGTCGGCGTAATACGGGCCGGCGTAGCGTTTGGAGCGCGCCAGAATGCGCACCGACGGCGTCGCGCCCGACGCCAGAACCGACTGACGGAAGCCGCCCTTGCGTTCGTGCTCGTCAAACCACTTGTGTCCCACAAAGGCGCCCTTGCCCTGCACGCGACGAATCTGGCCACTTTTGACCAGCTCGTCCATGGCACTTCGGATTGTCAGGCGCGTCGTGCCAAACTCCTCGGCCAGCTCGTTTTCGGACGGAATCATCGAGCCCGTCGGGTAGTCGCCGCGCTCGATTCGCTCCGCAATGCAGCGGCGAATTTGTTTGTAAACCGGCAAGTCTTCTACTGCATCAGCCATTCGACACCTACCTTCGTCGCAACGCCGTCTGCCTCGCCGTTATCGGCAAAACGATACTTGGTCGGCAGAATCACGGACTTGCAATACTCGACAAAGCCATCGTTCTCGTCACGCTCGTGCGAAGCCTTGTAAAACACCGGCGTGCCCTCCTGAGCACCCAGCAACTTGGCCTCGTCGGCGTTCAGACGGCTGATGGAAATATGCTCCTTGCCGTGCGTCACATGGACATTCCCTTCTTTGAGCAAAACGTCGTAGAGGCTTTCCTGCTCAAAATCGTGATCGGGAAGCGAGGGGCACAAAGACAGATTGACGTGGGCCGTCTCAATCGACGCCGGGGAACCATTAACCACGCGCACACGTCGAATGCAGAAAAGCGGCATGCCCAGGTCGATCTGGGCCTTTTGGGCCAGATCGATATCGGCGTACACGACCTTGGACCAAACCAGGCGTGCGGTCGACTTTGAGCCAACCCTCTCCACCGCCTGCGTATAGTTCCATGTTTCCTGAAAGATGTTCAGCGGTTTGGGAGGACACACATAGGTGCCCGAACCGCGGCGGCTTTCCAAAGTTCCGCACGAAATAAGGCGCGCGATCGCAGCACGCAACGCCGTGCGCGACACGCCCAGCTCTTCACAGAGCACACGCTCGGCGGGCAGCCGGTCGCCACCCTGCAGGTCATAATGATTGATATACCAAAGAATGCCCTCAAAGGCGCAATCATTGGGCGGAATCGCATATGGTTCACTCGGCATGGGCACGGCTCCTCAACCGCTTGATGCTGCAGACATCATTGCTCCGGACGCCCCATGGCGTCGAAGGCTTCTTTGATCTGCTCCGCAACGTTCCGATACGACCGATATAGGCCGGAGTCTCGCTTGACTTCGCCCGCGGTCACCGGAATCTCAAGCTTCGAAATCTCATCCTCGCCGGTTTGCACGGCAACGATGACACCCATACCAAGGCACATATTACGCTTGGCAGCGTTGTTTTTAGTAGCCTGAGCTGGATTAATCAAAATCTGCTGAGCTAGTTCGCGCTTGCTAACCTCCGGCACATCCTCGGGATTTCCGGTCTCGACAATCTCGCACTGCAGCACGTCCGCATAGTCAAAAATCTTCGGCTCACCGCCGCGCTGATGCACGGCCCACTTGCGGCGCGTGGCATCCTGGTAGATAGCCGGCAAAAATGTAAACCGCGGCGGGTCCAAAATCGTATCCGTGATGGTAAACACATCGGAATCAAAGGCATCCTGCGGGTTTTTCTTCTTGAACAGCCCCATATCAGCCTCCCGTACTAGCATTAAACAACTCAAGCCGAATATAGCACCAATTTCAAGCCACTGCTTTATCGCATCGGTGCGTGGCGTCTATGGCTCGCCCAGCGGAAGAGTTCACGGACGAGGGCCGGGGTGCCTGCCGGCAAATAGCAGACACTCCGCATGCAATCTATGCAAACAAACAAGTACGTTTAGCTACATTCGGTAAGTTCGAGCACGCTGCCCTTAACGATAAGCGCCGGCTCCAGGACGACCTCTTCGGCACGCCTGCCGCCCCTACCGGCAAGACGCTTGGACATGCAGCCAAAAGCATGCTCCGCAAGGACACCAGGATCCTGCTCAATCGCGGTCAGCGCCGGCTCAAAGAGAACGTCGGCCGCCGAGTTGTCATAGCTCACCACCGAGATATCGCCCGGGATGCTCTTCCCCATCTCGTGCAAGCGCTTGAGCAGACCGAGGGCGATGTTATCCGAACTTGCGAACACAGCGGTGGCATCAGTTGCGAGCACCGCCTCCGAGGCCTCATAGGCACTCGGAATGTAGTACTCGCTCTCAAACTCCAAACGTGCGTCGATAGGCAGGCCAACCTCGCGCAGCGCGCGCTCATAGCCGGCAAGTCGCTTACGCCCCGTATTGGAACGGCGCGCGTTAACCAAGCAGGCAATGCGACGGTGGCCCTGCTCGATCAGATAGCGAGTGGCCATGTAGCCACCCATCTCGTGGTCGAACATCACCTTGTCGCACTCGAGCCCCTCAATGGCACGATCGACCATCACGGCAGGGATAGGCAGATGGCTGACTTCTTCGCGCAGGGCGCGGTCGTCGGAGAACTCGTCGCCTACGACCAGGAAGACACCGTCGACGCCGCGCGTCACCAGCTGGCGCAGCAGCTCCAGATCGTCGTCGGCACTTCCGCCCGAGCTGGTAATAAAGAGCGCATAGCCGTCCTCGCGGCAGCGCTTTTCCAAGCTGCCGGCAAGCGAGGCAAAAAAGCGGCTCTCGATGTTAGGGACGATAAGGCCCAGCGTGCGCGACTCGCGCATGACCAGGCTACGCGCAATCTGGTTGGGAACATAGTGGTTGCGCGCCGCGACCTCTTTGATGAGCTTGCGGTTTTCTTCCGAGATGCGACAGGGCCGATTATTGAGCACAAGCGAGACCGACGAGGGGGAAAGCCCCACCTCCTGGGCGATCTGCTTGAGGGTGACTTTGTTGGCCATCTCGCTCCTTCCGGGTTTACGCGCAATCTCTTGAAAGTATAGCGACTACCCCTCTACCTCGGTGATAAACACTTTACCAATCCGGTAGACGGCTGTTTTATCGCCGCCAGCGCACCAAATCCGTCCGGGTGGGGTATATTGCAATCGATTGATGACAACGACCACCAAAAGGCGGATATTCGTATGCACGAGAACGACTTTTTTAACGAGGACCTGCTGTGCGCACTTGCTGGCGTTGCCGGCGAGGACAACGTGTTGATGAGCGAGCCCATGCGCGAGCACACCACGTTTAAGATCGGCGGCCCGGCCGACGTCTTTGTCACGCCCGATACTGAGCAGGGCCTCGTCGCCACGCTCGATACCTGCTATCGCTGCGACCTGCCGCTTACCATCGTGGGCAACGGCTCCGACCTGCTCGTCGGCGACAAGGGCATCCGTGGCGTCGTCGTGGCGCTGGGCGAAGGCCTCTCCGACATTACGGTCGACGGCACGCACGTCACGGCGGCGGCCGGCGCCTTGCTTTCCGATG